>CASGBM010000008.1 GCA_949299615.1 uncultured Eubacteriales bacterium
GCGGAGAGCGCCGTGCGAACGAAAGCCCTTGTTTTCAAGCGAAAACTCTTGAAAAGAGGTTTCGACTTGAAGCGTGTCGACTTTATCGACACGCTGAGCCGCCCAGTTGGGCGGCTTTTAGCTCTTAGCCTGTGGATCAGGCTTTTATTAAATTTTTAATTGATTCGCAGATTTTTTGCGCCACATAAGGTTTATTCATGGTATACAAATGGATCCCATCAACCCCCTGCGTAATTAAATCCACAATTTGGTCAACCGCATAAGCAATCCCCGCATCGCGCAGCGCTTCCGGGTCATGCTCATATTTTTCGATTATTTTCATAAATTTTTTGGGAAGCTGTACGCCGCACATTTGAACCATGCGCTCAATGGATTTTTTATTGGTCACGGGCATTATCCCCGCCTCTGTTGGAACATGGATTCCCGCCAACACAGCTCGTTCCTGAAACTTGTAAAAATAGTCATTGTCCAGAAAAAGCTGCGTAATCAGCTGTGACGCACCGGCATCTACCTTTCTTTTTAAATGCTGTATGTCCTCGATAATACTGCCGCTTTCCGGATGTCCTTCCGGGCAGCACGCCGCTATAATATTAAAATCGGCGTTTTCCCGAATGAAACTGACTAGTTCATTCGCATGGTTAAAATCACCGCCGGAAGGCATATCTTGCGGCAAATCGCCGCGCAGTGCTAAAATATTTTCAATTCCTTCCTGTTTGAGCTGTCTTAAAATTTCGGATACTTCCGCCTTGGACAAACCGATGCAAGGCAGGTGTGCCACGCTTTCTATCCCATACCGGTTTTTCACCGCGGACGCAATTTCCAATGTTTTGGCGCAGTTTTTTCCGCCCGCAGCGCCGTACGTAACACTGATCGCATCCGGCCGAAGCCCTTTTAAGGCAGAAAGCGTATCATAAATCGTACTTTCATCTGCGGTAGGCTTTGGCGGAAATACCTCAAACGACAGTACTGTTTTGGTTTTAAAAAGGTCAGATGTTTTCATTTCTAACTTCCTTTGCCGCTTCTACAAGATTTTTCAAACTGGGTTTCGTCTCCAAAACACCTCTGGTTTTTAAACCGCAGTCGGGATTTACCCACAGTTTTTCTTTGCTCACAATCTTTAACATTTTATGCAGAGAATCTTTCATTTCTGCCACAGAAGGAATCCTCGGAGAATGAATATCATACACACCGGGACCTACCTGTGTTTTAAAATGATTTTTATGCAGGGATTGTAAAATCTGCAAGTCAGAACGCGAAGCCTCAAATGTAATTACATCGGCATCCATGTTTTCAATTGCAGGAATAATGTCTGTAAACTCACTGTAACACATATGCGTATGAATTTGGGTCTGCGGTTTCACTCCGCTGTGAACGAGACGAAACGCCGGGATTGCCCAGTCTAGGTACTCACTGTACCAATCGCTTTTTCTGAGAGGCAGTTTCTCCCGCAGCGCCGCTTCATCAATTTGGATGATATTGATCCCGTTTTTTTCAAGATCAAGCGTTTCCTCACGGATAGCAAGTGCAATTTGATATGCCGATTCTTTTAAGGAAATATCCTCGCGCGGAAAAGACCAGTTCAATATTGTTACAGGACCCGTAAGCATGCCTTTCATCGGTTTTTTCGTAAGGCTCTGCGCATACACCGACCAGGCAACTGTCATGGGTTTTTTCCGCCCGACATCCCCCCAGATCACCGGCGGTTTGACACAGCGCGTGCCATAGGACTGCACCCAGGCTTTTTCCGTAAACAAATATCCGCTTAAATTTTCACCGAAATACTCAACCATATCATTGCGCTCAAATTCGCCGTGCACCAGCACATCAAGCCCAATGGATTCTTGAAAAGCCACACATTCTGCAATTTGTTCCTGCGTTTTTTTGATATAATCCTCGTCGCTGATTGCGCCGTCTTTCCATTTTCGCCGGTTTGCTTTTACCTCTGCCGTCTGCGGAAATGAGCCTATGGTTGTGGTTGGCAGAATTGGCAAATGGTATTTCTCTTTCTGTATTTTTTCCCTTTGGGAAAACTCCGGCAAGCGAAAAAAATCACTTGGCTGAATCTCATTCACCTTTTCCTGCACCTTTTTATCAACGCTGTCCCTTTTTTCAGCAAACAAAGCGGCATTTTCGGCATATTCCTCTGTTTGGCAAGGCAAATTGCTGTCTAGAATTGCTTTTAATTCTGAAAGTTCGGATAACTTTTCTTCTGCAAACGCAAAATGTTTGGTATACTTTTCGTCCAGTGCCGTTTCATTTTTCAGAGTGTACGGAACATGAAGCAGGGAACAGGATGTGCTGAGAACCACCTGGGAGCACTGTTTTTTTAATTCCTCCACAACCGTTACGGTTTTGGAATATTGGTTTTTCCAAATGTTTTTGCCGTTTACCACTCCAGCAAACAGCGCCTTGTCCTGCGGAAAGCCGTTTTGCAAAACCAAAGAAAGCGATTGCTTGCCTTCCAGAAAATCCATGCCAATTCCGTCAAACGGAAGCGATACCGCTTCCCGGTAACAATCCCTGATGTCGCCGAAATATGTTTGCAACAGCACCTTGACTCCGCTTTTTCTTTCCAGAATTGTGCGGTACAACTCTTGAAACAGCGCAATGTCATCTGCACTTAAATCGAAAACCAGGTACGGCTCGTCAAACTGAACCCACTCTGCCCCTAACGCCGCAAATTGTTCTAAAATTTTTGCGTATGCTTCCGCCGTTTGCGCTATAAAATCTTTTTCCGTTTTCGTTCCGGTAAAACGCACGAGCTTAAGCAAGGTAAATGCCCCCGTAATTACCGGTTTTGTCTGAATCCCCAACTCAAGCGCTTCCCGAAATTCATCAAACGGCTTTGTCCCTGTCAGTTTCAGCTCCGTACCGTCATCCGCTTCCGGCACAATATAGTGGTAGTTGGTATTAAACCATTTTTTCATAGCAAGCGCTTTTACGTCCCCTTTATCCCCTTGGTACCCGCGTGCCATAGCAAAGTATGTGTCAAGCGCTGAAAGGCCGAGTGCTTTGTATCGGTCGGGAATGATATTAAAAAGCACAGCTGTATCCAAAACATTGTCATACAGCGAAAAATCATTGGACGGGATAAAATCAAGCCCGTTTTCCCTCTGCTGTGTCCACTGGGTGCACCGAATGTGCTTTGCTGTATGAAAAAGTTCGCTTTCTGTTACATTTCCTTTAAAATATTTTTCACATGCAAATTTTAATTCTCTCAAAGCGCCGATTCTCGGATATCCTATAACAGATGTTTTCATCACGATCTCTCCTTTTCTCTTATGATTTTTCATTTTACAATGCTTTTATGCTATTGTAAAATACAAAAAAAGGGCAGTTTGATATAGCTTTATGCTATATCAAACTGCCCTAAGGCGAAAAATCCTATGTGTTTTTCGCATATTTTTTCAGAGCTTCCATATAAAACGTACACAGTTTGCTCGGTGTTGCCCTTTTATGCATAATATATCCAATCCGCATTTCCCCTTCTTTTGCAAGCGGTATGGCAACAATGTTTTTCCCGTTTAGTCTTTCATCAATAATGCCGCTGCAAACAGTATAGCCATTTAAACCAATCAGCAAATTAAACAGGGTCGCCCTGTCGCGGACACGGATATTTTTCGAACGTTCGACTGTGCTGAATATTTCCTCAGAATAATAAAAAGAGTTGTGATCCCCCTGCTCAAACGACAGGTATGGCAATGTGCGCAATTCCTCCATCGTAACAGATTTTTTCTTTGCCAAAGGGTTTTGGGCGCTGACAAATATATGCGGGTTTGCCGTAAAAAGTTCTGTAAAATATAAATCGCTTGACTTGATAATTTTCATTAATACGGATTGATTAAAACGGTTGAGGTATAAAACCCCGATTTCGCTTTTCATCTGCGCTACATCCGATATGATTTCATAAGTCTGCGTTTCACGCAGGGAAAAATCGTACTTGCTCCCGCCGTATTCTTTGATCAAATCGACAAAAGCGTTCACCGCAAAAGAATAATGCTGCGTAGAAACGCAAAACTGCTGCTTGCGAACAGGCATGTTTTTGTACTTTTCCTCCAGCAGGTTTGCCTGTTCTAACACTTGTCTGGCGTAGCCCAGAAAAACAGCTCCGTCTTTAGATACCGAAATTCCCTTATTCGTGCGGTCAAATACGGTAATGTTCATTTCCTTTTCCAGCTCTTTAATCGCGTTTGTAAGGCTCGGCTGGGACAGATACAGTTTTTGTGCCGCTTCGCTGATTGTCCCTGTTTCCGCCACTGTCACAACATATTTTAACTGCTGCAGCGTCATAACGCAACATTCCCCTTCTTTTTTTTCTTATTATAACACAAAGCATTGCCCGGAGCAACCGGGAATCTTTAGACAGGACAAAAACCCATCTGCCACTCAGAAAAAAATGGATGTTTTCCGTTTGCTATAAAAAATGAGCCGTAACCGCACCAGCGATCCCAGCTCATTTTTGCACCTTGTCGGTCAAACTTTTCCGACACGATATTATTTTCCGTAATATACTTTCAGATACATCTCTTTCATTTCACTCATAAGCGGATAACGGGGATTTGCACCGGTGCACTGGTCATCAAATGCCTGTTCCACCATTTCGTCCAGCGTAGCAAGGAACTTTTCTTCTTCTATGCCATACTCCTGAATGGATTTTTTAATGCCCACTTTCCCTTTGAGTTCTTCGATCGCCTGAATCAGGTGATTGAATTTTTCCTGATCATTTTTCCCTTCTATTCCAAGGAAATTCGCACATTCCACATACCGCTCCAAAGTGTGCGGATACTGGTACTGCGGAAAGGTTCCCATTTTCTTCGGGCACGGATCCGCATTATATTTCATAACCTCGGTAATCAAAAGTGCGTTGGCGACTCCGTGCGGAAGGTGATGGAACGCGCCGAGCTTGTGCGCCATGGAGTGGCACACACCCAGAAAAGCGTTAGCAAACGCCATACCCGCCATCGTAGAAGCATCTGCCATTTTTTCTCTTGCGACCGGATCAGACGCACCGTTTTCATAAGCGCGCGGCAGATAGGTAAAAATGTTTTTCATCGCTTTAAGCGCCAAACCGTCCGTATAGTCTGTTGCCATCATAGACGCATAAGCCTCCAGCGCATGGGTCAGTGCATCAATGCCGGATGCTGCGGTCAGCCCTTTCGGCATGGACATCATCATGTCGGCGTCAATGATTGCCATGTTTGGCATAAGCTGATAATCGGCAAGCGGATATTTCACGCCCGATGTTTCATCCGTGATAACGGCAAACGGCGTGCATTCCGAGCCCGTTCCTGCAGAAGTCGGAACGGCAATGAAATATGCTTTTTCTCCCATTTTCGGGAAGGTATATACCCTTTTTCGAATGTCCATAAAACGCATGGCAAGATCCATGAAATCAACTTCCGGATGTTCATACATCACCCACATGATTTTACCGGCGTCCATCGCAGAACCGCCGCCGATTGCAATGATACAGTCGGGCGCAAATGCGCGCATTGCCGCTGCGCCTTCTTTGGCACAAGCTAAGGTAGGATCCGGAGCAACGTCAAAAAACGTGGTATGGACAATGCCCATCTCGTCCAGTTTATCTGTGACGCATTTGGTATAACCATTTTGATACAGGAACTGGTCCGTTACAATAAACGCCTTCTTTTTGCCTATGACATGTTTCAGTTCATCCAACGCAACCGGCAGACAGCCTTTTTTGAAATAAACTTTTTCCGGAGCTCTAAACCAAAGCATATTCTCTCTCCTCTCCGCGACCGTCTTAATATTAATCAAATGTTTCACTCCCACGTTTTCCGACACGGAGTTCCCGCCCCAAGAGCCGCAGCCCAGTGTTAACGACGGTTTCAGCTTAAAGTTATACAGGTCGCCGATTCCGCCCTGAGATGACGGGGTATTAATCAGAATACGGCAGGTTTTCATTCTCTCTGTAAACGTTTTGATTTTTTCCTGTTCCGTAACAGCATTGCAGTAAAGAGAAGAAGTATGACCATAACCGCCGTCGGCCACCAGACGTTCTGCCTTGTTTACTGCATCATCAAAGGTTTTCGCACGGTACATTGCTAAAACCGGGGAAAGCTTTTCGTGTGCAAATTCTTCCTCCAGTTCCACGCTCTCCACTTCGCCAATCAAAATTTTGGTATTTTCCGGCACTTCTACACCGGCAAGCTTTGCAATCGTGTATGCCGATTGACCGACAATTTTTGCATTTAACGCGCCGTTAATCAAAATCGTTTTACGAACCTTTTCGGTTTCGTCCGGTTTCAGCAAATAGCAGCCGCGGTCCTGAAATTCTTTTTTTGCCTGAGCATACACCGAATCTAAAACAATCACAGACTGCTCAGAAGCGCAGATCATACCATTATCAAACGTCTTTGAGTGAACAATGGAGTTTACTGCCATTATAATGTCGGCGGTATCGTCAATGATTGCCGGTGTGTTGCCCGCGCCAACGCCAACCGCCGGTTTTCCGGAGGAATAAGCCGCTTTTACCATTCCGGGGCCGCCGGTTGCCAAAATAATATCCGCGCTCTTCATCAGCTCATTGGTCAATTCCAAAGACGGAACATCAATCCACGCAATAATCCCTTCCGGTGCGCCGGCAGCAACCGCCGCTTCTAAAACTACCTTTGCCGCTGCAATCGTACATTTTTTAGCGCGCGGATGCGGACTGATAATGATACCGTTTCTGGTTTTTAAAGAAATCAGTGTTTTAAAAATAGCGGTTGAAGTTGGATTGGTTGTCGGGATAACCGCCGCCACCACACCGATGGGTTCTGCAATTTTTTGAATGCCAAATGCCTTGTCTTCTTCTAAAACACCGCAGGTTTTGGTATCCTTGTACGCATTATAAATATATTCGGAAGCGTAATGGTTTTTAATCACCTTATCCTCTACAATTCCCATACCCGTCTCTTCCACTGCCATTTTTGCAAGCGGGATCCTCTGTTTGTTTGCCGCCATCGCCGCGGCAAAGAAAATTTGATCCACCTTTTCCTGCGGGAAAGTTGCAAATGCCTGCTGCGCCTTTCTTACTTCTTCCATTTTCGCAACCAGAGCATCCACGTTGTCTACTAATATTTCTTTCTTTGACCGTGTTGCCATATTCATATCCTCCTTTAACCACGAAAGAGTTAGATTGTCATTTTCTTAACAATGTCTATTATAGCAGATTGTTAATAATTTATCAAGTGTGTTGGAGTAAAAATATTAGATAAAAATTTCCCCTTGATTTCCATGCTTTTGTTTTTTTTTAACAAATATTTATTTTTTATTTGTACATTTTATTTTGCCTAACCACTTTTTTAGAATTTATATTGCTTTTTTAAATGAAATTTGGTATGATTAATCAGTATGATTGTTTGCAGGAAAACAAGAAAGGGTGAAAATAATGTCTGCCAAAGTTGTCATCGGTGCCCAATGGGGTGACGAAGGAAAAGGGAAAATTATTGATATTTTAGCGCAGCAATCGGAAGTTGTCGTGCGTTCGCAAGGAGGAAACAACGCGGGGCATACCGTAGAAGCTGACGGCGTGGAATATAAACTGCATCTGACTCCTTCCGGAATTTTGGGGAAAAACACTCTGTGCATTATCGGAACCGGGGTGGTTTTAGACCCGGGCGTATTATTAGAAGAACTGGATATGCTGACGGAAAAGGGTGTTTGCACGGACAATTTAAAAATTGATTACCGCGCCCATATTATTATGCCATACCACATTGTCCTGGATGGTTTGATGGAAGAGGCTCGCGGAAAAGGCGATATTGGTACGACAAAAAAAGGAATAGGACCATGTTATATGGATAAAGCAGAACGGATCGGCATCCGTCTGTGTGACCTTTTAGACCGTGATTTGTTTATTCAGAGAGCAAAAGAAAACACCGGGATCAAAAATCAATTGATTACCAAAGTATATGGAAAAGAACCGGTAAACCCGGATGATTTTATTGATACGTATTTGGGATATGCTGACCGTTTGAGAAAATATGCCGCTGACACTACGGTATTGTTATACAATGCCATTAAGGCAGACAAAAAAGTGCTGTTTGAAGGTGCGCAGGGAACCCTTTTAGACCTTGACATCGGTACGTATCCTTATGTAACGTCATCGCATCCGATTTCCGGCGGCGTGTGCGTCGGAACCGGAATTGGCCCCACACTGATTGACGAGTGCATCGGCGTAATGAAAGCATATACCACCCGTGTCGGCAAAGGGCCTTTCCCGACAGAGTTGTTTGATGAAACCGGAGATACCATCCGCAATGTAGGAAGAGAATTTGGCACAACGACTGGACGCCCCCGCCGCTGCGGCTGGTTTGACGCCGTCATTGGGCGTTTTGGTGTCAGAACGAGCGGTCTGACAGGAATTGCTTTGAACAAACTGGACACCCTGACAGGGCTGCCCGTTGTTAAAATATGCACCGGATATCAAAAAGGCGACGAAGTGGTCTATGATTTTCCCGCCAGCTTGACGGAATTGGCAAAATGCAAGCCAATTTATGAGGAAATGCCCGGTTGGACAGAAGATATTACCGGCGTGCGCCGCTATGAAGATTTGCCGGACCGTGTAAAAAATTATATTGAGCGGATTGAAGCGCTGTGCGGCTGCCGCGTATGCATGGTTGGCGTAGGACCTGGCAGAGACCAGAACATCGAACGCTGATCTTTCTAACGCTGGTCTTTCTATTTTAATGGATAACTGTCATTTTATTTCCCTTTTTCTCATATCATTTTAATGGACATCCATTCTAAAAAAGAGAGAGGGAACGCAGTTGTTAAAATTAATGATGCAGAAAATGACATTTCATGTAAAAGAAAATATTACGTACTATGGCATTTGCGCCGCTGCTCTGCTTTGCGGCGTAATCGTTGCCGCTGTGTGCGCTTTTTCCCTGACGGAACTCAATGCCAAAGAACTTACGCTGTATTTTAATGATTTTTTTACGAATTTTACGCAAACAGGAGCGGATTCTAGCGTCATATTTCTTTCTTCGCTGAAATCAAACGCTCTTTTATTTGTTTTGCTTGCGCTGTTTTCCACTATGATTGTCGGTGCTCCTTTTATCGTAGCAATCGGATTGTACAGCGGTTTTACAGTGGGATTTACGGTTGTGTTTTTATTTAAAACCTATGGTCTTCGAACTCTCCTGTTCCTGTTGGGAGGGATGCTGCCACACGCACTGATCACTTTGCCCTGTCATTTGATGCTGCTGGCCGTTTGCCTGCGTTTTTCGGTCTCTTTAACCAAAGACCGTTCCTCGCTGAAGAACCGGTTAACCTCCTTTTTTTTCGTGCTTTTAGCACTGTTTGCCGTTTCCATTGCCAGTTCTCTTTTACAGGCATATATTGAACCTGTTTTGCTGGGGTGTTTTTCCGGGTATTTTGTTGCGTAACATCTGTGTCCAGCCATCTGGTTTTGGTAGAAAACCTATCGCCATCGCGGCATTGCAAACACACGAATTTATGAATTTTTTCTTTACAAATCACAGAAAATAGTTTACAATAAATAATATATGTTAATGTTTAAGAAGGGGAAACCATGTCTGAGTTAGTAAATGAGTTTGTTCGCTATTTGGAAAAAGAAAAAAAGCTGTCTGACAATACGCTTTTGTCCTATCGGCATGATACCGAACAATATATTGATTTTTTGGAAAAAAATCAATATAAATCTGCTGCAAACGCGACAAAAGCAATGATTGTTTCTTATATTGTCCATTTAGAACGTCTTGGCAGAGCAACCTCTACCATTTCCCGAAATATTATTTCATTAAAAAGCTTTTATCGCTTTTTAATGAAAAAAAAGCGGATAGCGTCCGATCCGACGGTTGACATTCATCCGCCTAAAATTGAAAAAAAGCTGCCGCAGATTTTGACATCAAAAGAAGTGGAATTATTATTAGACCAGCCAAAAAAAGTTGATTTAAAAGGTTACCGCGACAAAGCAATGCTAGAGCTGTTATACGCGACAGGAATCCGTGTTTCTGAATTAATTTCCTTAAAAGTTCAGGACGTGAATTTAGAAATGGGTTTTATTCGCTGCAAAAACAGCAAAAAAGAGCGAATTATCCCCATTGGGAAAATTTGTATTTCCGCACTGCATGATTATATGACAAAAGCGCGGAATCTGCTGATTCGCTCAACGGAAGAAGAGGCTCTCTTTGTCAATATGTTCGGAATGCAAATTTCCCGGCAGGGCTTTTGGAAACTGATTAAACAATATGCGCAGCAAGCCAACATTACAAAAGACATCACGCCGCATACCCTTCGGCATTCGTTTGCGGCACATTTACTCGAAAACGGCGCAGATCTGCAGTCTATTCAAAGTATGCTTGGCCATGCGGATATATCCTCTACCCAGATTTATACTCATTTAATGAATCATAAACTGAAAGATGTCTATACTAAAGCACATCCCAGGGCATAAATACATACAGACAAAACATGTTAAAGGTGGTTACGTATGAGAAGAACGATTGCAGTAACTGTTCTGGCCGCACTATCTGTTTTTACGGCAGCCTGTGATTACGCAACGGAACCCGTTCCCACACAGGAACCGTCACCGAGTGTTTCAAGCACCGCGACTCCGACTGCCAAAATCTCCATAGAATATAGGCTGAACGCATCCAAACCAAATCCGAATGGAGATTATTATTCCGAACCGGATCAAAAATTTACCGACAAGGTAAATGAAATTTTTGCCCAGTATGCACATCCTCAGAATGATATTTTTGAAAATGTATTAGGCTTATATCAGTATGTGAGCCAAAATATCACTTACAAAGAAACCGGTGCTTCCGACACAGCCGGCGCACTTTTAAATGCAGAAGCAAACCAGACAGGTTTTACCCGCACATTTCAATACCTTTTAAACCAGATTGGGGTTGAAACCCTTATTGTGACTGCTAATGACGGCTCCCAAAACTGGGTGATGGCAGAATTGCCGGATGGGTTTTACCATTTTGATGCCGGTGAAGAAGCGCGGCAAAGCGCGGGGCAATCTCTTCAATATTTTGCCATGAATGATGAAAAGCGCTGGGACGGCGGAAAATTTGACGGCTGGTATGTTGGTACGGAACAGGATAAAAAAGAACCTCCTAAAAACGATAAACAAACGTATACTTTTATGCAAAATATAAAGGCCGGATATGGCGTTGACTTTGAAAACAATTATTTATATTTTGCAGACGTTGCCCAAGACAACGTACTGGTAAAATATAACTATCAATCCGGACTTGAAGAAGCGCTGTACGGCAAACGTGCCGGCTCTATGGTTTATTTTAGAAAATTTCTATATTATTCTGACTTAGATCAGAGAAATCAACTGTTTAAGATGGATGTAACAACAGGACAAATAGAATTGCTTGACAGTGTATTTGTCACCAGGATGATGATTAAAGACGGAAATTTAATCTACTTTGATGATGTGAGCAGTTCGGAAAAAGGAATCAAGCTTTCTTAATAAGATAATATTTTTAAAATTACACATAAAGTAAAACACCCGCAGAATATTCTGCGGGCGTTTTGGCTTTTTGCATTATTCCGCGTTCGGAGCACCGACCGGACATACATTTGCACAGTTGCCGCATTCAATGCAGGCATCGGCATCAATCACATATTTGCTGTCTCCGGCACTAATACAAGAAACAGGACATTCAGGCGCACAAGCACCGCAGCTGATGCATTCATCATTAATCACGTAAGCCATTTCGCACACCTCCTTGGTATTTTTTCAAAGAAAATATTTTCCTTGAAACCTTTTTTATTCTACCACATTATTTTAAAAAAAGAAATAGGTATTATACAATTTTTTTAGATTATTTTAATACGCGGCACCAAGTCCGTTAAAAAAAAATCAAAATTTGTTGACGAATTTGTAACGTTGGTATATAATACTAGGTATGATATTATATAATAAAATGTGTGGAGGTTTTGATAATGGGCAGAGTATATAACTTCTCGGCAGGACCGTCTATGCTGCCGGAAGAAGTTCTGAAAAAAGCGGCAGAACAAATGACGGATTATGAGGGCTGCGGCATGTCTGTGATGGAAATGAGCCATCGTTCTGCGGAGTATGAAGCGATTATTCAAAGGGCAGAATCCCTTTTGCGCGAACTGATGAATATTCCTGACAATTATAAAGTGCTGTTTTTGCAGGGCGGCGCATCCAGCCAGTTTGCAATGATTCCGCTGAATTTAATGACAAAATCCAAAAAAGCGGACTACGTTATTACAGGCCAATGGGCGAAAAAAGCGGCCAGCGAAGCGGCAAAATATGGCTGTGTGAACAAGGTAGCAAGCTCTGACGATAAAACATTTTCCTATATTCCAAAGCTGGATCCTTCTACATTTGATAAGGATGCTGATTACTTTCATATTACCCTTAACAATACCATTTATGGAACTCGCTATACGACATTGCCTCAAACCGGCGATGTGCCTTTAGTTGCTGATATTTCATCCATCGCTTTGTCAGAACCGATTGATGTAACCAAATTTGGTCTTTTATACGCCGGCGCTCAGAAAAATATGGGTCCTGCAGGCGTTACGATTGTGATTATCCGCGATGACCTGATCGGCGGTGCGATGGAAGGAACGCCTACCATGTTTGATTATAAGATTCATGCGGACAACGGCTCTATGTACAACACTCCCCCTACCTACGCCATTTATATGTGCATGCTGGTTTTTGAATGGCTTAAGAATCTGGGCGGCGTGAATGCAATGTATGAAATCAATCAGAAAAAAGCAAAGATTTTGTACGATTATTTGGACTCTTCCTCCATATTCCGCGGAACGGTAGTAAAAGAAGACCGCTCCCTGATGAACGTGCCGTTTGTAACAGATTCCGATGATTTAAACGCAAAATTTATTAAGGAAGCAAAAGCCCGCGGGTTTGTGAACTTAAAAGGCCACCGCACGGTCGGCGGTATGCGCGCAAGCATTTACAACGCAATGCCGGTAGAGGGTGTTCAGGCGCTGGTTGACTTTATGAAGGAATTTGAAGAAAATAATAAATAATCGAGGTGTTCACATTGTTTGAAATTCTAACATTAAATAAAATAGCCGCCTGCGGTTTGGAAAAATTTGAACGGGATAATTATAAGGTTTCTGATTCCTGCGGAAATCCAGACGGTATTATTTTGCGCAGCTTTTCCATGCACGACATGGAACTCGGTTCCAACCTAAAAGCGGTTGCTCGTGCGGGAGCCGGCGTTAACAATATCCCGATTGACAAATGCACGGAAAAAGGCATTGTCGTTTTTAACAGCCCGGGCGCAAATGCAAACGCGGTAAAAGAACTGGTCATAGCAGGGCTTCTGCTTTCCTCCAGAAATATTGTCGGAGGAATTGAGTGGACGAAAACTCTGCACGGCAAGGGCGCAGAAGTTGCAAAACTGGTGGAAAAAGGAAAAAGTCAGTTTGTCGGTCCGGAGATTAAAGGGAAAACTCTGGGTGTTATCGGTCTGGGCGCGATCGGCGTTATGGTGGCCAACGCCGCTCATAATCTCGGTATGGACGTAATCGGTTTTGACCCATATATGACCATAGATTCTGCTTGGCATCTTTCCAGAAGCATCAAAAAAGCAACGGATGTGAATGAGATTTATGCAGCATGTGATTACATCACCCTGCATGTTCCTGCCAATGATTCCACTGTTGGTATGATAAATTCTGATTCGATAGCGCAAATGAAAGACGGCGTCCGCATTTTAAACCTGGCGCGCGGAACGCTGGTAAATGAGGCGCATATGGCAGTTGCTTTGGAGGAGAAAAAAGTTGCTTGTTATGTAGTTGATTTTCCGTCTGATGCTGTTCTTTCTATGGAAAATGTAATTGCTATTCCGCATCTTGGCGCTTCTACTCCGGAATCGGAGGATAATTGTGCGATGATGGCGGCAGATGAGCTCAAAGATTATTTGGAAAACGGAAATATTACAAATTCTGTTAATTTCCCGAACTGCGAAATGGCCCGCGATGCGCAGACCCGTGTGACCATCGCGCATAAAAATGTACCGAATATGCTCAGCCGTTTTTCCGCTGTAATGGCAGAAAAACACTTGAACATTGTTAATATGCTGAATAAAAGTAAAAAAGAGAATGCCTATACCATTATGGACATCGACGGAGAGGTTACCGGCGATATGATTGCCAGCATTTCTGAGATGGAAGGCGTTTTAGGCGTTCGAATCATAAAATAAATACATTGTCATCGGAGTCCCGGCATGCAGATTTTCGCTTGTATCAACATGTATCCATCTGTATGCCGGGGATTTTTTTATTCGCAGCATTGCATGAATTATGTACAACAAAATGCCGTATGATAAATTAATAAATCAAACGGAAGCATTTAGATACGCAGCTGCAAGGCGTTTTTAGTGTTTGAGAACTGTTTTGATGCAAGGAGAGAGAATCATGAATGAAGAAAAAGATTTTTTAGGCAAAGAACCCATAGGCAAACTGTTGTTAAAACTTGCTTTACCCACAGTTACAGCACAGATTATTAATATGCTGTATAACATTGTAGACCGCATTTACATTGGACATATTCCCGAAGTTGGCGCTCTGGCACTAACCGGCGTTGGCGTTTGTATGCCTCTGATTATGATTGTAACTGCATTTGCCGCATTCGTTGGGTACGGCGGTGCGCCCAGAGCCTCCATTTTTATGGGAAAAGGAGATCAAAAAACCGCTGAGAAAACATTAGGTAATTGTTTTGTTGTGCAAATTTTTATTTCCATACTTTTGACAATTCTTCTTTTGGTTTATAACCGTGATTTTTTGCTGGCTTTCGGCGCCAGTGAAAATACCATTGAATATGGTGTCAAATACATGAATATTTATGCTGTCGGAACGATTTTTGTACAGCTTACATTAGGAATGAATACTTTCATAACGGCACAAGGCTTTGCAAAAACAGGCATGTTGTCCGTCTTAATCGGAGCAATTGCAAACATTATATTAGACCCTATTTTTATATTTGGTTTTCAGATGGGAGTAGAAGGCGCTGCGCTTGCAACGATCCTATCCCAGTCTATGTCCTGCATTTGGGTATTATCTTTTTTGTTCGGCAAAAAAACCTTCCTCCGCATCCGCAAAACGAACCTAAGGTTGTCCGCTAAAATCATCGGTCCCAGTTTAGCTCTCGGTCTATCTACATTTGTTATGCAGTCAAGCGAGAGCATTATTTCCATTTGCTTTAATTCTTCCCTTTTAAAATATGGCGGCGACATTGCTGTTGGCGCCATGACGATCTTAACCAGTATCATGCAGTTTGCCATGCTGCCGCTTCAAGGTTTAGGGCAAGGCGCTCAGCCTATTATCAGCTATAACTATGGCGCAGGAAAAAAAGAACGCGTAAAATCCGCTTTTTGGCTGCTTTTAAGAACCAGTCTTTCCTACTCTATTCTTTTATGGCTGCTGGTCATGTTTTTTCCGCAAATTTTTGCCGCTATGTTCACGAGCGACCCGGCCCTGCTATCGTTTACGGGTACAGCACTTAGAGTTTACATGGCATGCCTTTTGTTGTTTGGAATTCAAATTGCGTGCCAAATGACCTTTACTTCGCTTGGAAATGCCAAGGCTTCGATTGCAGTTGCTGTCATGAGAAAGTTTATTCTTTTGATACCGCTCATTTATATCCTGCCGCAAATTATGCGTTCTAACCAAACGATGGCGGTGTATACAGCCGAGCCAGTTGCAGACTTTCTTGCCGTAACATTTACTGTCATTTTGTTCTCGTTCCAGTTTAAAAAGTCACTGGAAAAAATTTCTGCAGGCTGATTAATTTAAGGCTTTTTTATATTGTCCCGGGCTGATTCCTTCATATTTTTGAAACGCCCGGGAAAAAGCCCTCGCAGTTGCAAAACCAACTTGGTTTGCCGTTTCTTCCACGGTTTTTCCGCCTGAGAGGATAGCTTTGGATTTTTCAATCCGAATTTTATAAATATAATCTAATATCCCGGTTTGAAATTGTTCTTTAAATTTTCTTGATAAATACGACGGATTTACTTTCAGATAATCCGCAACCACCTGCACACTCAGATTAAGGTCACAATAGTGCGTACGGATATAATGGTCCACTCTGTTTTTAAATGCAACGTTTACGTGTTCATCTTGCGCGGTCAATTCTTCATAACTGTCAATTAAATGAAACAACCGTTCTTTAAACTTGGCAACAGACACGATTTCTGACAATTCTAAAACAGTATGGTTTAAAGATTCCCTTTTTTCCGGCTCCAGCTCTGTAATCAGTTTTAACATGGTATTGAGCATGTTTGACAAAAGCAAGCGAATCATAATCGCAGACGGATTCCTCTGCTTTGTATTAATTTCAATCAATTCTGAAAATTGCTGTTTTGCCTCAAAAAACTCCCGGTTTTTCATCATGCCAATAATTTTTAATTCCTTTGTAAGCGGATAATAATATAAATCAGTTGCATTTTCCGTTTGCAAAGGTCCTTCGGAATTTCCTTGCACAATCATGGAATATTCCAGCGAACGCATGGCCGTTTTATAGCTTTCTGCAATCTTTCTGCCCTGCACCTCACTTGCCGCAAAAC
The DNA here is from genome assembly GCA_949299615.1 of uncultured Eubacteriales bacterium. Lineage (GTDB taxonomy): Bacteria > Bacillota > Clostridia > UBA1381 > UBA9506 > RGIG1666. Next base: position 16,563 of record CASGBM010000008.1, read on the forward strand.
GGATGGAAAACCCAAAATAACGTTCTACCACCTCATTTAAATAATTCAGCATGGCTTCCACCTGAGAAATTGAGATTTCTCCTGCTTCCACAATGGCGGTTACCGAGTCATCAATTTCGACCAAATAGGTTTTATATTTCTCTGACAGAAGTTCTTCCATCACATTCATTACCACCAAAACAGCTTCCTGATATTTTTCCAGTTCCGTTAAATCATGATTGGTGTCAAAATAAATGTTTTGATAATTTTCGATGTTTACCACCAATACCATGTGGCCTTTTTCAAAATCAAGCTGTTCTTCCGGCAGTTCCACTTTGGGAGTTTCTTTTCCTTTTAATAAATTTTGCAGATACATACTGATCAACAAAGGTTCTTTATTGCGCAGTTCATCGCCAAGGCGTTCCTTTTGCGTAATAATCTCTTCCACCTGATTGTACAAATACTCATATTCATCTATGGGAGTCTGTTCTTTTTCAAACAATTTCAGAAGCTTTTTCACCTTTCGGTACTGCAGTTCTGCAGCTGTTTTTATAATTGGGACCGCAAATAAAATACACAAGATGAATAAAATTATAATGATCCACTTCAAAATTGTAAGCGATTTGATATATTGCGCATACGGGGTAACCACAAAATAGCGCAAATCACCAAATCCCGCATCAATGGAAGATATATAAGACTTATTTTCTCCCTCTCCATAGACGCCATTCTCTTTTACCGCCGGCAGCAATTGAACTAATTCAGCTTCTCTCCCGAAATTCTCCGTAAACAATGGTATTTTATCCTTGTTAAGTACAAAAATATAAAAATCTTCAGATTGGCTTATGCTGTTAATTACAGCGCTCATATTAATATTTATTACAATTTGTGCCCGAATGTTCTCAATATCCGAAAACGGAACAGAAAGCACGGCAGAAATAATCCCTCCCGTATCCGCTGAAATTTCTGTTGTAAACACCGTTTGATAGCGTTTCCCCATCAAACGGCGGTAATTAAAATAGCTGTCTGCTTCCTGTGAAATATTTTGGTTGTAATACTCCCGGATGGACATGATTCCTTCCGGCGAAACAATAATATCCTTTTCCCCGAACATGACATAAGTGTCATCAATATAGTAATTTTCATTCTTTGTCTCTTTGAGCAAATTTGCCAGCTTTTCATACACTTCCTGCGGAACCGATGAATTGGAAAGCACATTTTGAAGAGATTCATCCGAAGCGATTTCCGCGAGCATATTTCCTGCGTCACGCACGTAAACGTCCGTGCCAAGCTTAATCATGTTCAGTAAAATATCGTTTGACCGGGTTATTTCATTGTTTAACGAATTCATAGAAACAAAATAAAACGGCATCATGATGAAAAAGGGCAACACCAAAACAACGATGTATGATAAAATTAATTTGTATATCGTTTTGCTGCGTTTCATCACGATGCCGCCTTTCTGTATCTCACTATACGGATAACGGCTGCCTCAACCAAGTGCAAGCCATAAAAAGCCAGTTTATTTTACCGTATTATACCATTCATTTGCTTCTTTTTCAAGCTGTTCTCCGCCATTTTTCTTCCATTCTTCCACCCATTCATCAAAATAATCAATCGGTTTTTCCCCTGTAATAATCTGAATGTATGTGGTTTCTCTCATTTTATCCAGCACCGTATTATATTTAGGTCCGGATTCCACTTCTACCAACAGCTTAGAGTCAATCCCGGAATAATTGGTAACCTCTTCTGCCCATTTATACTGTTCCCGGGAAACCGGCTGCGCATGCTCATCCGTATACCACTGAACCGGTCTTAGTCCGTTCATATTAAAGATACTTCCTGCACCAATTTTTGAGAGTTCCGCACCGGTTTGAAATCCTTCTTTTGCTATAATTGTACCATCTTCTTTTTTATCATAATGTTCGCCTTCAAATCCATTGGTTGACACAAGGTTTAAATCATAGTCCGTGCTGATTTCACTGATAATGTTTAAAATAGTTTTTAATTTTTCTGGATTATCTGCCAGCTGATTCCCAAACACAATTCCTCCGGAACTGATCGTTCCCCCTTTGAAATTTCCGGATTTCCCATCCGGTCCAATCGGCGGACGCCCCACAGCATAAGTTGCGTTTTCGCCCTGCAGCTTTTTAAAGTCACGGTAAAAGGAACTTCCCGTATCATCTTCCGTCATTGGCGGTGCTATATGGTAAAACATGCCGTTTGCCGTATAACCGATTCTGCCGTTTACAAACGCCTGAGAATTTGACCAATGCCCACTGGTATTTTCCCCTGCAAGAAATTCCGGATCAATAATGCCGTCATTGTACCATTTATTCAAAAGCGTGAGCGCTTCTTTCATTTCTGGCTGCACCGCGGAATAAACAAGTTTTCCGTCCTTTTCCGCCCACATAGCGGCTGTTCCGCCCATATCGCGCGGAAGGTATCCGAATGCGCCGAAAATGCTGTTGTATATCCCTTTGTCCGACAGCCCATAGGTGTCCTTCTCTCCGTTGCCATCCGGATCCTCATTGCGGAATTTATAAAACGCTTCTTCCGCTTCATCCAGAGTTTCCGGTATTTTATCAATACCCACATTTTTCAGCCAATCATCACGCCAAACAGAAGCAATATGATATTTATTCGCATAATTGTAAGTCGGAATGGCGTAAAGCTGGCCATCAATCGTTGAATATTTCCACTGCTCCGGATCATAATCATTCACCAGCTGAACCAACTTGGGTGCATCTTCTTCCAGCATCTCCATGGAAAGCGGCATGATCAATCCTTGCTCAATGTATTTGCGAAAGGAAGACGAAGACATGGTAGGAAATACGTCTGGGATTTCACCGGCCGCAAACCGTACACTGAGCAAATCATCCCATTTGCTGCGTTCAATATACCAAAGATTAAACTTAACGCCAAATTTTTCTTCAAAATACTGCTTGACAGGCGCATCTTCATCTGCCGGTCCATTAGAAAACATCAGCCAGTCAATGGTGCCATTGTCCGCACTGCCGCCGGTTGTTTTCCCACATCCCCCAAGCATGAGACTCCCTGCCATAACTAAACTCAGTACAAAAGCAATCGTCTTTTTCATTAAAATCCTCCTCTATTTCATATAATTTCTTAACCCTTTAAAGATCCAACCATAACGCCTTTCACAAAATATTTCTGTATGAAAGGATAAACGCACATAATCGGCAGCGAGGACACAATGATGGTAGCCGCCTTAATAGTTTCTGTGGTTGGCTCGGAATTGGTACCGGCTGTTCTAACCTCAAAATTCATAAATTCAGATGAACCGTCAATTACAATTCTTTGCAGCAAAACCTGCAAGACATATTTGGAAGGCGTTCGAATATACAGCAGGCAGTCAAACCACGCATTCCAGCGTTCCACCGCCACCCACAGCGCAACGGTTGCAATAATCGGCATAGAAAGCGGCAGCATAATGCGAGCAAAAATATAAAGGTCATTTGCGCCATCTATCACTGCAGCCTCTTCGATATCTGCCGGAATCGTCATAAAATAATTACGAATAATCAGCATATTAAAGGTATTGACCAATACCGGCAGTATCAGAGCAAGCCTGTTATCCATTAGCCCCAGATTGCGGATCAGGAGATAGCTCGGAATCAAACCGCCTTGGAAAAACATAGTAAACACAACAAAGCCTGTGAAAAAGGTTCGATGCACTAAGTGCTTCTTGCTCAGCGCATACGCCATCAGCGTCATGACCGCAAGCGAAAGAATGACGGATAAAACCGTATTGATAATGGTGTTGGCATACCCGGAAAAAATATAGCCATTTTCAAACACTTTGCGGTATGCATCCACATTCAACCCTTCCGGGATCAAATGCAGCCCAAATTTGGATGCCGACTCCGGCGAAGAAAGCGACATCGAAATGAGGTGCAAAAATGGGAACAGTGTAAGGATGCATAAAAATGCCAGGATAATCCCGTTTATTGTATTAAAAATTCTGTCTCCCAGCGTCATTTTAATTTTCATTATCTCTCCACCTCCCCTACCATAATCCGTACTCGCCCAAGCGTTTGGCAATTGCATTTGTCGATAACACCAGCACGAGGGAAATAACATTTTTAAATAGACCGACTGCTGTCGCTAAGCTGTACTCCATCTTTTGAACACCCATCCGGTAAACATAGGTGCTGATAACATCCGCAGACGGATACACTGCCGGACGGTACATATTATAAATTTGGTCAAAATTATCATTAATAATCTTACCCACTGCAAAAATCAGCATAATTGTGATAATGGGTACCATTGATGGGAGCGTGATATGCCGGATTTGTTTAATCCGGCTTGCACCATCAATCGTTGCCGCTTCATAAAGCTGTGTGTCAATGTTGCTGACCGCGGCTAAATACACAATAGAACTCCAGCCGATTTCCTTCCAGATATTTGTAACCACCAAAACAGCGCGAAACCACTTGTTGTTGGTCATAAAATCAATTGGTTCTCCGCCGAGCAGCGTAATAAAATAGTTTACCGCGCCGCGGGAGGGAGATAACAATTCCAAAAAAATTCCTGCCAATACGACCCACGATAAGAAATGCGGCAGATAGCTAATGGTCTGAACTGTTTTTTTAAACGCCATATTCCGCACTTCATTGAGCATAATCGCAAGCAGAATCGGTGCTGGAAAACCAAACAGCAGCTGGTAAAAACTTATGATTAACGTATTTGCAAATACACTCCCAAAATCCGGACTGCCGAGAAATGTTTTAAAATTCTCCAGCCCCACCCAAGCGCTTCCCATAATACCGGCATTAAAATTAAAACGCTTAAATGCAATTATTACACCGTACATAGGCGCATAATGAAATACCAGATAGTATATGAGACCAGGCAGCAGTGCCAAAAGCAAATATCTCTGCTTTTTATAGGTTTTTAAAAGCTGCTGTGCTTTTCCCGTTTTCTTTCCTGATCCCAGCTCTGCATTTTTGGTTATTGCAGCCATGTGTTCCCCTCCTTTCGGGAATATACCTGAAAGTTGCCGACTTCCGTTTTCCCATTTAAAAACGGTGATTTTACAAAATCCTGTGTTAGGTAATCTATAGGACGCCCATTGATCAAACGGCAATGATCCGAATCATCACAATAGAATAATTCCAGCAAATCACCGCCGGAAACACAAGAAATTTTTTGCTCTTCAAAGCAGATTTCTGTTTGCTTTATATCTGCACAAAAACTATGATAATCCATTTCATCCTCATGTGATACTTTTAACATTCCCAACTGGGAATTTACAATCACATGTTCTCCCTCTATTGTAAATCCATCATTGGTCACAAATCCAAAATAATTTTTTTCAAATCGTCCAACCAGAATATTTTTTTCAATTATTTCGTAATTGGCGGTTTGGGCTTTGGCGTTGATTTTCAACTCCATTCGAAACCGATACCGCGCATCGCCGCGATGTACAATGGTAACCGGATTGGTGCAGATATCATGCCAATAAGCATTCTTATTCGGCGCATACAAAATCACATTTTTATGATGCAGGCTAACAAAAGTGTCAAACAGCGCCGGAGTTTCTTCCCTTACGCCAGCATAAACCGAGCTGCCCTGCGGTTCCCGAAAGGTTGCCCCCTCCCACCGGCACTGCGCCGCAATCAGAGAAAGCGGCACCGTCAAAGGAAAATGAAAGCCTGATACCGTATAATTCTGGGTAACATAGGTTGTGCGCAAAATTTGAGAATACAAGTCCATATAATAAATGGGTGTTCCGAGCGGCAGCGGCTCATTTTCCCGCAATTCTTCCAACACGTAATAACCCCCGCCGCGCACCTTTGTCTGCACGGTATACGGTTCTGCTGTCTTTCGTGCTTCTAAAATATCATATACCGCTTTGGGCGGACGATAGTCAAATAAAATCAGATAATCCATCATTCCGCCTTTTACCAAAGCTGGCATTCCTGTGTACAATTCAAATAAATTAGACACCCAGCAAGATTCGTTATTCTCCCAATACGGATATAGCCTCGTCCGCGCATATCCTCGGACATTATTCAGGCTTTCCACCGCATGGAAGCACCAAAACAGGTCGATCCATTTTTTTGTTTTCTCCGACAGTTCTTTGTCTCCGGAAAGTTCCATTAAATTATAATAACTTTCCAGCGTAACGGCGTTATATGGATCCCCGCCTTCAATCATCCAGCCGTTTTTCAGCATGACGTCCAGAATGCGGTGAAAATAAGCCGTCAGCACCTCTACCACTTCAGTTGTTTCCATACCGTCAAGTGGTTTGTCAAGATACTTTCCGCAATATTTTGCTAATAAATATAAGTTCACTTTCAGCAGGCTGTCGTGATTTTCGCTCAAGTACAGTCTTGAAGGCGAGGCATCCCGTTTCACAACATTGTGACCGTCTATGTAATAAAAGCTTCGCAGTACTTTTACAACCGTCTCCCTCGCCGCTTTGCTTAACTTATCGTCAAAATGCACCAGCAAGTTTACCATTGCCGGAATCGCCCAGTAAATTCCAAAATCCCCCTCCGTCGGATGAATATCGCCATCAGACAGGCGAAATTCATTGATAACCAAATCGGAATCTACATTGGTCTCACCGCGGCAAAGTTTTACTAATGCTGCCTGCACATGTGCTCTTGCTTTCTTGTTTTCCGTTTGGTTTACAATTCGACGAAGAGCCTGTTCCACTCTTTCCGTTTCTGTCATTTTATGATCCCCTCTGTTTTTATGACATGGTACAGCATAACCGCCGCTTCTGCACGCGTAAGCTGTTTGTTTGGATAAAAGTTTCCGTCCGGCATCCCATTGATCCAAGAAGCGCCAGAAGCCTTTCCAATCTGTTCTGCCGCCCACGGCGGAATGTCCGCGCTGTCGGCAAATTGACCAGTTCCCGCATCATTTAATGCCGCCCCGCCCAGCATTTCTGCCGCATTTACTAAGGTTTTCGCCGCTTCTGCACGGGTGATCGGGTCTTCGGGACGGAAACTTGTGCCATCGCCAATAAATATCCCGCTATCGTATACAGATTGAACCATTTCTGCGTACCACGCCGATTGTTCAACATCTTGGAAAACCCCTTGATAACTTTTCGGTTCTAATTCAAAGGTACGCACAAGAAAAGCGGCAAACTCTGCACGCGTTACCGGCAGGTCAGGGCAGTACTCTGTGTCTGATTTGCCGTTGACAATTTCCCTTTCATACAGCATTGCCACCGCTTCCTCTGCCCAATGCCCTTTGACATCTTGAAACGGCTGATCATTTCCTTCCGGCGCGGCAGTTGGTTCTGCTGACGGTTCTGCGCTTGGCACGGCAGACGGCACAGAAATAGTACCCGCATATTTCCCGTCAGACGGTGTCAACCCGCCGCCCCCGCCGCCTCCGCCGCCGCTGCTTCCGCCGCCTCCGGAACTTGCCTTTGCGGAAAGTGCAAGCGGGTACAGCTGCGACAGGTAGATTACGGATTGGCCGTCTTCATTTTCTAAAGTAATCAGGCCTCCGCTTTCTGAAATTGGTTGATAGCCTGTGCCGTCATCATAATATACTTCTTTGGCGTTATAAGTATTCAGTGTCAATTTTGCAGGAATTGATAACTGTACCGGCTGTTTAAAATCAATTTTCCGGTTTGCGGAATATTCATTAATTGACCCGGTCTCAAGCGCGGGGAGCGTGATGGTAAAGTCCCAATCTTCCCCTGAGATAACAGTCGCTTCCGCTATCTCCAAACATAAATCATCATTATTTAACTGGATATATTGGCTGTTGATTTCCGCAATCCCTTCATCGTTATAATTACTTTCAAATTTGACAGTGTCAGTGTTTACCAGCGCCATATTGCCGGAAATCTGGTATGGAACAGCCTCTCCGTTAACTTTTATTGTATGGATTCCATCCGGAAGGTAAACCTGAAGCGGTACAGATTCCATGTCCGTGCCGTAAATTTCTGTAATTCCCTCGTTATACGCGACCGCCAGATCTTCTACCTTCGTCTGAAACGTGTTAATTAGCTCCTGGCTGCCTGCATACAGTTTGGAACCGCGCCGCAAAAGCAGATAATTAATTTTTTCTTCTGTATCCCGCTGCACATATGCCAGCCTGCCGTCAGAAGAATATTCCCCAAACGAGTACCGGTCCACCATACCGCTTTCATCACGGCTCAGCAAATAATAGGCATCCTTGGCTTTTTCGCTCCCATTTAAGTTAATCTTAAATGCCGAGGCAATAAAGCGGTCCGTACCTGTATCCAGGCGTTCGGTGGAAACAACGGTCTTGTCCGCTTGTGCGGTTGGATACAAAACCGTATCAAACGTTTGATAACCGGAACCGTATTTTTCAAAATTAACAAATTTCGTACTGACACAGTTACGGATATTTTCGTTGCTAAAATAGCCGTATCCATCGTCCAGCGTTGGCGTAACCTCCCCATCATCGCGCGGCAGATTGAGTTCCTCCGGATCGAGCGGAACAATTTGAAGATTTGCCGCTCCTACAAAATTGGTGCGAACCTGTTTCGTCTCAGGGTCAATCGACAGTTTCGCGTCTGCCAGCGTGTGCCACGCCTGATTATACTTATTCTTCTGTGCCATTGCAGCTTCAGTCAGCGGCTGCATATAATCCGAGCAGATAAACATACCCAGCGGTTTGATATAGGTAATATCACGGTTATGGCGGAATAAATTGGTCCCGCCCTGCAGATTGTTTGCATCCGACCATGCTTCAAAGGTATCAAACAGCGGATTAATGACCATTTCTTCGTCACCCATTGCGTCAATTTCGCTGTCAACCTGACTGAAATTAATTTCAGTGTCATTAATTTCTACCGTATTATGGGAAATGCTGCTAAACCGCTGCCAATTAAAATGCGGGTGGGTATTGTCATACGAAGTGCAGCCAGTATCTGTCAGCAAATAATTGCCATAGGCTTCTATCGTGAAGTGAATTCCTTCCCGGTGAGCATGGATACCGCCGGCTTTATTGTCGTAAAATGCATAAACTGCATTTTCATCAAAAAATGCACTTCTGGAAAAACCGACATGGTTATCCGGATAATACCAAGACGTCCAGTTAGGCTCTTGCCCCGACTCTCCGTTTGTTACAAAACATTCCATATAGGGGTCATCCATTGCTTCTGCAATCGGCTGCAACGTCCCGTGCACCGTTCCCATACCATTGTCTCCCCAGTCCTGGATCCGGCCGCTCGGCATGGTAATATTCATCAGAAAATAACCCAAATTGCGCAGACGCTCCATATACCAGTCCGGAAGTTCCCAGCCGTCTTGTTCGGCATATTCCACAAAAGTATTAAACCCGCCGATAGAACCCATCGCATAGCCAAAATCAGACTCAAAATAAGTACCATCCTCATGCGAAAGGTTATCCATCAAGGTCAATACTCTTTCATGCACTTTTTCCCTCCATATATCATGCGCTTTAAATTCCGGGAAATTGAGCACAAGAGAATAATATCCAAGCGTTGCATGCACTCCGTAGTTCATGTTAGACGTAAAATTCTTATCATCGTACAAATAATTTCCATTATACACCAAGTGCTTTAAAAAGCCCGTAGACGCACCGGGGGTCATGGCAGGAGAATCCACCAGATTCAAATATGCCGGCACGATTTTTGTCAGCTGAATCCCAATCTGTAAATCTTGATACATGGAGGCCGGCCTCTTTTTTGCAAAATCCAGCACCAGCCTGATTCCATGATAAGGATACTTTTCATTTCCCGTATAAAAATATTCATTAATCAGTGGAACAATTGGATAGAAGCGTGCATGTACGCCCCCGTTACTAAAAAACTTACCGTAAGTAAATTCTTCCGGAAACGCAGAGGTCCCGGTACAAAATGTTACATGAGATGTCGTTGACCACCGCAAGGTATCTTCATTTAAGTCCTGGCTTGCAGCTTCTGCAACCACGATGTCCTTTCGCTCATTTTCCGTATCGGAATATGCATAAAAACAGATTTTTGCATCCGTTACCGTATCGTTACGGTTGATCAGTTCCGTATACGGGAAACGGATATAAGTTCTTGCCGTTGTTTCATCCACAATTTCTCCATGCCCATCATCCGCATTATCGGTCACCAGAAGTATTTCGTCTTTGCCGTAGTTGTTATCTTCGTTTGCGCCTGCGCTAATGTATGCATCATTGTTTGCCGGCACAATGACTTCCTGTCCATTGATTTTCATAGACAGATAAGGCGCATACTCTGTTTCCCGTGAGTATATATACACACTGTAGGGCTCTTTTTTTCGGGAGTAAAACATAAACGTCTGTTTTCTGCTGTTTACCTGACTTTGTACGTCTATCTCATACCATTTTGCTTCTTTGCCGATCCCTATTTCTGCAACAGGATTTTCATCCCAATAGAAGATATTGTCGATCCAAAGGTTTACCTGCAAAGAATTACGCGCCCCGCCGGCACTGGGCCGGTCCATTTTCCGGTTGCGGTAATAATCCCTCAAAAGTGTGGAAGCCGACTCATAATCCCCAGCCTTTACCGCCACTTCTACCGGCTCTAAATCGGGAGAATAGGCATAATTGATTTGTCCTTCCTGTATCCACGACTGAGCCGCATCATCCCATTCACCGAAAAAAGATTCATCACTGTCAACCATGGGATCACATAGTTCCGGAAGTCCTTCAATATCTTCGCTAAACCCCCACGCCGGAACAAACATACACCCCAACAGAACGGAAAGCAAAATCACCACTGCTAAAATTCGATTCATCATTTTCATATTCTCACCATCTTTTCATCGCTTATTGATCTATTTTCAGACAAACAGCATAGATTACTTTTGCCGCTTCCGCTCTTGTTGCGCCGCGTTTTGGTTCAAACGAGCTGCCCGTTCCTTGCATGATTTCCATTTCAGACAAAATCTGCACCGCTTCTTTGGCATAGGATGCAATCCTGTCACTGTCATCATATAAGAACTCTCCTGCCTCCATATCAATCTTTTGCATCTGCTCGAGCGCACGGCAAATTATGACGGCCATATCTTCGCGGCTGATATTTTTATCGGGATAAAAATTCCCGTTGTCCCCCATTACAATCCCGGCATTTGCCGCCGTGTATATATAGTCCGCATACCAGGAACCGTCTGCAACGTCATAAAAACTGCCTTCTGCCGCCGGAAGGTTTAAGACCTCGACAATCATTTTTACAAATTCTGCCCGGGTTACCTGTTCCTGCGGTGCAAAAATTTTCTCAGCACGACCGTTTATAATGCCTTTTTTATACAGTTCCTCAATGGCTTCCTGTGCCCAAGCTACCTGATCAAGATCTTCAAATATATTCTCTTCTTTCACTTCTTCGCCTGATACATCCCTTCCCGGCAGTGCAACGCTGGTATTGGTGCCGCCCCCTCCGGTATAGGAAACTCCGCCGCTGCCGCCGCTGCCGCCGCTGGAACCGGAGCTTGTTCCTTTGACGACCACTTTTTTATTCATCGTTTCTGTAATGTTCCCTTTTGTCAAGGTAGCCGTCAACGTAACTGTTACATCATTTTTCCCCCGGCTCACTTTCCCGTCATCTGTAATGCTGGACGGAGTGTCGGACTTCCAGCTGATCACGCTCCCATTTTCCCCCTGTTCCGGCAGGTCAAGATCAGAAGTAACAGAATCCTTGATCTGTTGGTTTAACCATTCTATATCCGCCGCAACATCCTCCGCGTCAGTGATCCGGTAAAGCTCTATTTCATAAATTCCGCTGTCTTCCCCCATGGAAGCAAACGAAAGCTTAATATAACGCGCTTTAATTTTGCTAAAACTGGACACCAGTCTTCCATCCGCAGCGGAAGGAGCCGGCAGGGATCTAAAAGTGACGTTGTCCGTTGAATATTGCAGTGAAACGTTCCCTACACTCCCTTTCGGGTAAATCTCGCACATCGACAAAAACGTGTCTTTTGCCAAGTCAATCATAACCGTCTGATCATTTGTCTGTTTTGGCTGCCAAAATGTCTCATAGTTTTCATCCACCAAGTTTAAATATGTATTTGCGCTTGTGAACGAGCTGGCACTAACAGATTTCTTATACGCATAATTCATTTTCGGGACTTTTGCTGTAAAAGTCTTAATTTTGCTGGTTGTCCCTTTGGTTACCGTAGCCGTTAGAATAACCTCTTCACTGCGCTGCCCTTTCAGATAGGACGGCCGCGTCACGATTCCTTTTCCATTTTCAATTCGAATGATGTTTTCATTTGAAGACTTCCACGTGATTAATGTATTATTTGCCCCTCTCACAGAAAGAATCAAATCGTTTCTTACATCATCCAGCCCGGATATGTTCAATTGGTTCCAATCATATTCCACGGAATCTTCATCTGAATACTGTGCCTTTATGGTGGCGTCAAATTCTTTTAGTTCATGTGTATCATTTTTACGGACAAGCGCGTAGAGTTTCACTGTTTGATCCGGTTCTCCCTTTGCCGGCCGCGTAACAGACCCATCGGATTTGATATATCGCTCATCAGAAGAAATCCATTCCACACTGACGCCGTTATCCAGCTGTTTTACCAATGTCAAATCACCCATTACAGATTCTAAACCGTCTACCGTTACCTTCTCAAGGGCATTCTTCACATCCTCCGAGCAATCTGGATAAACTTTAAAATTATCATACCGGTATTCTGCTCCATTTGCGACACCAATCAGAAAACGGTTAATATAAGAGGAATTTGCCCTCGGGACAAGATTTTCGCCAGCCGGTTCCCCATCAACCCAGAACCAGAATGCGCTGTCACCGGTTCCGTTTGCAACCAGTGAATTATCCAGCAATATTTTAATATGGTACCAGCGGTCCGGGTCAATACTTTTAATCGGCTGGTAGGAACCGCTGCGCAGCCGCACATCTAAAACGCCGGCCGCCGTCGTTGTCATGGTAAAAGTTGCCCCGTCGCCGTATGCATACAGCA
>CASGBM010000009.1 GCA_949299615.1 uncultured Eubacteriales bacterium
TTCAGTTTTTAACACATTCCCTGTCTATCCGCTGTCCGCAAAACCATTGATTTTATTAGCTTTTTGCCGCTATCGCTATCACACCTCATTATTCAACCGTCCCGGATTTCAACGTATGCTTGCCGATATAAAAGCTGGAAAAATCAAGCGCGTTATCGTCAAAGATATGTCCCGTTTCGGGCGTGATTATCTGCAAGTCGGTTTCTACACCGATATGCTGTTTCCCGATTTTGGCGTACATTTTATCGCGGTCAATGACGGAGTTGACAGTACGCGGGGCGAAAACGAGTTTACCGCAATCCGCAACGTATTCAACGAAATGTACGCCCGCGACACTTCAAAGAAGATACGCGCTACTTGGCAATCGAAAGGAAAATCCGGCGAACACCTTACTACAATCCCGCCTTATGGCTATATGAAAGACCCCAACAACAAAAAGAAGTGGATTATTGACGAGGAAGCCGCAGCAGTTGTGCAGCAGATTTTCGCATTGTGCGTTTCCGGCATGGGACCGACACAAATTGCAAAATGGTTAGAAAAAAGCGAAATCCTCAATCCTACTTTCTATTGGTTATCAAAGGGCATGAAAGTCGGCAACAAGCCGAAGCCGGGGGCAAATCCTTACAAGTGGACGAATGAAACGGTTTCCCGTATGCTCGAAAAGATAGAGTATTTAGGGCATACTGTAAACTTCAAGACCCGCAAGCAATCCTATAAAAGCAAAAAGAAGTTGTGGAACGACCCGTCCGAATGGGTGATCTTTGAGAACACACAACCGCCGATTGTAGAGGAAAGCGTATTTCTCATTGTGCAGAACATACGCAAATCCCGCCGCCGCCCCACTAAAATGGGCGATATGGGTATTTTCTCCGGGCTGCTCTATTGTGCGGAGTGCGGCGGTAAAATGTATCAATGCCGAGCCACGAACTTCACCGAAGAACAGAAATATTTTATCTGTTCAACCTATCGGAAAGGCAAAGACTTATGTACGACCCATTCAATCAAAAATGTTGTTCTGTATGAAATCGTTTTGAAAAACCTACGGGAAGCAATCGACTATGTGACAGAGTACGAAGCCGAGTTTGTGCAGGAAGCAGCAGACAGCCGTTTGCGAGAGCGCGACGCAGAGTTTTCCCGCAAGCGTGAAACACTTTCCAAAGCCGAAAGCCGTATTGCCGAGTTGGATAATCTGTTTAAGCATTTATATGAGGACAATGTAACCGGGAAATTGTCTGACGAACGGTTTATCAAAATGTCCCATGATTACGAATTGGAGCAGAGCAATCTAAAAGCTATGGCAGAAGTGCTACGGGAAGAAATCAAGCAGCAGGAAAAACAAAAGACCAACGTTAAAGCGTTTATCAGCGCGGTAAAGAAGTACACCGATATGCAGCAGCTTGACGCTGCTATGCTACGGGAGTTTATAGACCGTATCGAAGTTTCCCATACCGACAAAAAATCCAAGACAAGGGAAATCACGATTGTATATAACTTCATCGGTGCATTTGATTTTGGACGGGCGAAAGAAAAAGCCCAAAATACAACGAAAAAACAGCAAGGAACGGCATAGCCGTTTGGCTACACCGTTCCTTGCTAAAATGTTTTCTTAATTCACCGCCCCATTTTGCCGGCGGGCTATTCTTTTGGTTATTTGGTGTTTAATACAATTTTTCTCCGTTGCGTTTTTTCATCGTAGCGCGGACCTTAAGCGGCAGTCCGAACAGGTTAATAAAGCCTGCAGAATCCTTTTGATCATACACTTCATCTTCCGCAAAGGTTGCAATATCTTCATCATACAAAGAATACGGTGATTTGCTGCCTGCCGGCATTACATTGCCCTTATAAAGCTTTAAGCGAACAGTTCCGGTCACGGTTTTCTGCGTGTCAGAAATGAAGGCGGAAAGTGCTTCGCGAAGCTGGGTGAACCATTTGCCGTCGTAAACCAGTTCTGCAAATTTATTCGAAACCAGTTCTTTATAATGCATGGTATCACGGTCCAGCGTGATATATTCCAGTTCTTTGTGAGCGGCATAAAGAAGCGTTCCGCCCGGGGTTTCATACACGCCGCGTGATTTCATGCCAACCAAACGGTTTTCTACCATATCCGCGATTCCAACGCCGTTTTCGCCTGCCAAGCGGTTCAGCTCAGCGACCAGTGCAGCGGGGGCATATTCTTTGCCGTTTACTTTCACAGGGATGCCCTGCTCAAATTCAATTTCTACATAAGTCGGTTTGTCCGGCGCTTTTTCCGGAGTCGTCATGAGCTTTAAAATTTTATCATACTGCGGTTCGTTCCACGGGTCTTCTAAGTCCATACCTTCGTGGGACAGATGCCACAGGTTGCGGTCCATCGAATAGTTATCTTCTTTCGTCACCGGCACAGGGATTCCGCGTGCGACGGCATAGTCAATTTCTTCTTCGCGGGATTTAATATCCCAAATTCTCCATGGCGCAATAATTTTCATTTGCGGAGCCAGCGCCTTGATCGCCAGCTCAAACCGAACCTGGTCGTTTCCTTTTCCGGTACAGCCATGGCAGATCGCAGTTGCGCCTTCTTTTTCTGCAATTTCAACCAATCTTTTTGCAATTGGTGCGCGGGCAAGCGAAGTTCCCAGCAGGTATTTCCCTTCGTAAACAGCGTGTGCCTGAACTGCCGGATAAATATAGTCGGTTACAAATTCTTCCGTCAGGTCTTCTATGTACAGTTTGCTCGCGCCGGTTTTCAGCGCTTTTTCTTCCAGCCCGTCTAGTTCTTTGCCCTGGCCGACGTTTGCGGCAACCGCGATTACTTCATAGTCGTAGTTTTCTTTCAGCCACGGAATAATGATGGATGTATCCAGCCCGCCGGAATAGGCAAGGATAACTTTTTCTTTTGCCATTTGCAATTCCTCCTAAAACGTGTTAAAATATTCATGGTTATTATTATAGCTTATTTTTATAAAAATCTCAATGGTTTTTTCAAAATAGCGGGATTCATTTACAAACTGCAAAAAAGCAGGGCAGAATGTTTTCATTTCATAAAAAAGTAGAAAGACAATCTGCCGGAAAGGCCGGGAAAGTATGGTTATTTTAGGGATTGACCCGGGGATCGCGATTGTTGGCTATGGCGTGGTGGAATATACCGGGAACCGGTTTCGGGTTATCAGTTACGGAGCGATCACCACAGAGGCGGGTATGAAGCTGTCTGACCGCCTGCGTGATATTTATGAAAGTACGCATGTTTTATTAGAGCGGTTTCGACCGGACGCGTTTGCGGTGGAAGAATTGTTTTTTAATACTAATGTGAAAACGGCAATTTCTGTTGCACATGGCAGAGGGGTGTGTGTTCTGGCGGCGTCCATTCAAAATGTGCCGATTTTTGAATACACTCCGCTTCAGGTCAAGCAGGCGGTATGCGGTTATGGCAGAGCAGACAAACGGCAGGTGCAAAAAATGGTGACGCAGCTGTTAAATTTGGAATCTGTGCCAAAACCGGATGATGTTGCTGACGCATTGGCGGTTGCCGTTTGCCATGCGCATAATGCGCGGTATCAGAAGCTGGTGCGGGAAGAAAGCGTTTAAAAATAAGTATACGACAAAACGGGACGTATTCCACGGGGCGGGACGTCGAGGCGCCGTCCCCTACGATATTTTGTAATGTTATCAAATATTTATTAATATGCGCTATTTCCGTAGGGTGCGGTGCTTGGTGCGCACCGCAGATTTACACGCAACTGCGGATATGAAACGGGACGCCGAGGCGCCGTCGCGTCGGAACTCAGCTTTTTGATCCGTTTTCCCTTACAGGAAAACTTCCGCTTATCGCTGGTCCCTCCTTTTCCGCAAAACCTTGCGGCTTTTGCGGAGCATTGCATTTATATATCCATTTTGTTTGCAGTTGGTTTTAAATTTATGCTATCTCCGTAGGGTGCGGCTCCTAGACGCACCGCGTGTTTGCACAAAATTGTGAATATGGAATATTAAAGTTGGAGGGAAAAACTATGGCATTTTATGAGATTTACTTTAGTCCGACAGGTGGCACGAAACAAGCAGCTTGGATTGTGAGCAGCGTTTGGGACGAAGAGAAAAAGGAAATAGATTTATCCGATCCCAAAGAGGATTTTTCTAATATTCAGTTTTTGCCGGTGGATATTTGTGTTGTGGCAGTCCCGTCTTTTGGAGGCAGGGTGGTACAAACAGCAGCGGAGCGGCTCATAAAAATGAGCGGAGCGGGAGCTAAAGCAATTTTGCTTTGCGTCTATGGAAACAGAGCCTATGAGGATACTTTGCTGGAATTACAGGAGATTTTGGAGCAAAGGGGTTTTCAATGCATGGGTGCAATTGCTGCGGTGGCAGAACATTCGATCATGCGCCAATTCGCGGCAGGCAGGCCGGATGAACAGGACAGAGAGGAATTGCTCCGTTTTGCAGAAAAAATCAAGGAAAAATGTGCCGGCGGTGACAGTATGCCGCTTAAACTGCCGGGAACGAAGCCTTACCGCGAATACCATAGCTCGCCCATGAAGCCAGAAGCAGGAAAAGCGTGCGTCCGGTGCGGAAAATGCGCCGCAAAATGCCCCGTACAGGCAATCCCTGCGGACAACCCTTCGCTTACGGATGAAACGGTCTGTATCGCTTGTATGCGCTGCATTAGCATTTGTCCGGCGCAGGCACGCTCACTCGACGGCGAAATGCTGAGCGCCTTGGTAAAGAGGCTGGAAAAGGCTTGTGCCGGCAGAAAGAGCAATGAATTGTTTTTATAAATGTAACTGAATGCAGTAACAGTAAGGAGTAGCGTATGATAGCAATGATAAAAGGAATCGTTGAATATGTGGATGAAAATTCAGCAGTTGTTGATACCGGGGGCGTTGGCTACCGGGTGTTTATGTCCCCTGCCAACCTGTCGCGCATTCCGGCGGGGCAGCAGGTGAAAATCCATACCTATCTGCGGGTTGCAGAGGGCGTGATGGATTTGTATGGCTTTTTAAGCAGGGAAGAGCTTGCGGCTTTTAAAATGATTTTGTCTGTCTCCGGCGCAGGGCCAAAGGCAGGGCTTGCGGTGCTGTCTGTTTTGAGCCCGGCGCAGCTTGCGCTGGCGGTTGTAACGGATGATTATAAGTCCATTACGAAAGCGCAGGGCGTAGGTCCTAAGCTTGCGCAGAAAATAGTGCTGGAGCTGAAAGACAAAATGAAAAATAACGATCTGTTGCCGGACGGCGGTGCAGGCGGCGCCATTGACTATGCTCCTGTTTCTGCGGGCGGCAGTGATGCGGTGGAAGCGCTGATGGTATTGGGATATTCGCAGGGGGAAGCGATGCGGGCAGTTGCGGCAGCCGGCGAGGGCTTGTCTACAGAAGATGCGATTAAAAAAGCGCTGCAGCTTCTTGCGAAACATTAGATCGCATGGTATTATAAAATAAATCGGCAAAAACGGCAAATCTGTTGCCGTAGAAGAAAAAGGTGGTGCAACCATTGGGAATTGAAGAAAATTTTGCAGCAGAAGAACGGATTGTATCTTCCCGTACGCTTGGAGAAGACAATGAAATTGAATATAGTCTCCGTCCGAAAACACTGTCGGAGTACATCGGCCAAGAAAAAGTGAAGGAAAATATGCGCATCTTCATCGGAGCGGCAAAAAAACGGGGCGAGCCGCTTGACCATGTTTTGCTGTATGGTCCTCCGGGACTGGGCAAGACAACGCTTGCAGGAATCATTGCCAACGAGATGGGGGTAAACATTCGGATTACATCCGGACCGGCCATTGAAAAGGCGGGTGACCTGGCGGCGCTTTTAACCAGCCTGTCGCCGAATGACATTTTGTTTATTGATGAGATTCACCGGCTGAGCCGGAGTGTAGAGGAAATTTTATATCCTGCCATGGAAGATTTTTCGCTGGACATTATTCTGGGAAAAGGTCCCGGCGCCCATTCTGTCCGGCTGGATTTGCCAAAATTTACCCTGATCGGCGCGACGACGCGGACGGGTCTTTTAACGGCGCCCCTGCGGGACCGTTTTGGTGTAATCAACCGGTTGGAACTGTACACGCCGCAGGAACTAGATCTGATTGTTTCGCGTTCGGCGGATATTTTGGGTACAAAAATCGAGCCGGAGGGTTCTATGGAGGTTGCACGCCGTTCGCGCGGTACGCCGAGAATTGCAAACCGGCTGCTAAAACGCGTGCGTGATTTTGCTCAGGTGAAAGGCGACGGTGTTGTTACGCGCAAAATGGCAGATCTTGCGCTCAGCCGAATGGAGATTGACCCTATCGGGCTTGACATGATTGACCGGAAAATGATGCTTTTTATTATTCAGAATTTTGGCGGCGGACCGGTCGGGCTGGATACTTTGGCTGCTTCTATCGGTGAAGATTCAAACACCATTGAGGACGTTTACGAGCCGTATTTGCTGCAATTGGGCTTTTTAAACCGTACGCCGCGCGGAAGGATGGCGACGGCGAAGGCATATGAACATTTTGGAATTGCGTTTTCTGGTGAACAATTAACATTTTAACCAGAAATTTACAAAAAAGTTGGACAAAACGGGAAAAAAGTGTTGACTTCTTTCGGCAACTGTGTTAGAGTATACCTAGTGCCAAGGCACAAAGTATTTTTTAGGAGGCAATTTTTTCATGCAGACAGGTAAAGTAAAATGGTTTAACGCAGAAAAGGGATTTGGTTTTATCGAATCCAGCGACGGAACAGACGTTTTTGTTCATTTTTCAGCAATCAACATGGACGGTTACAAAACACTGGACGAAGGAATGGAAGTTCAGTTTGAAGTTGTTGAGGGAGCAAAAGGCCCACAGGCAGCTAATGTGGAAAGAGTGTAAGAGTTATTAGCTGATTTTGGGTTATATATAGAGGAAAATGCTAGTATGTAACTTTGAAATTATGTTTTAACGAACACCACAAAAACCCTATGTGCCACCTCGGCGGATAGGGTTTTTTGTAATTGGGGAGGAAGTTATGGGTAAAATTATACGGGCAATCGACGAGTGGGGCGTTGTGCGGGTTACCTTTGCGGATTGTACAGATATTGTAACAGAAGCGCAGAAGATTCATCATACCACGCCGGTCGCGACAGCGGCTTTGGGAAGGGTGCTTACGATGGCGGCGATTATGGGATGCCAGCTTAAATCACCGGATAACAGCGTGACGCTTTTGGTAAAAGGAGATGGGCCGCTGGGTTCTGTGCTGGCTGTGGCAGACAGCGCAGGCATGGTAAAAGGATATGTGCAGAATCCTGCCGCAGACGTGCCGAAAAAACCAAACGGAAAGCTGAATGTTTCTGCGGCGGTCGGAAAAGGGATGCTTTGCGTGACGAAAGATTTGGACCTGCGTGAGCCGTATACGGGACAGGTGCCGCTGGTAACCGGTGAAATTGCAGAAGATTTTACATACTATTTTGCCAAATCGGAGCAAACGCCGACAGCGGTTGCGCTTGGCGTTTTGGTTGACCGGGATTACAGCGCAAAATGCGCGGGTGGATTTATGGTTCAGCTCATGCCGGCGGCAACCGAAGAAGACGCCCAGCACATGGAAGAAAATATTGCAAAAATTCAGTCTGTAACACAGATGATGGGTGCCGGTATGTCGCCGGAGCAGATCATCGGCGAGGTGCTCCAGGGTTTTTCGTATCAGTTTTTAGACGACGCAGAGTGCACGTACCGGTGCGACTGCAGCATGGAGAAAATCAAACGGGCGCTGGTAAGCCTCGGGCGCAAAGAACTGGAGGAGATTATCCGAACGGACGGTCAGGCGGAGCTGACCTGTCAGTTTTGTCCAAAAGTGTACCATTTGGACAAGCAGGAGCTGGAAAAACTGCTTGAGGACGCTTCAGGCGGACTGTATGGAAAAACCTTGGGCAAAAAGTGATTTTGATATGGTGAAAAAAGTGTATATTTGTTGCTGCGGGTGAGAATTGAAACCGTGCTCATCCGCACTTTCCCTATCTGTCCGCTGTCATGCAAGAATATGTCAATCTTAGGCTGCGGCAATTGGCAGAAGCACGGGAATGAAAAAAATAGGGGAAAAAACAAAAAAAATCTTGACATCTTTGCTGGATTCGTGTATAATACTATTTGTTGCTGATAAATGGATGGGGGCGCATAGCTCAGCTGGGAGAGCATCTGCCTTACAAGCAGAGGGTCACAGGTTCGAGCCCTGTTGTGCCCACCACATCGGAGCAAGCTTTGCTTGCTCCGATTTTTTTATTGTAAAAAAATGCGGCAAGCAATTTGCTTGCCGCATTTAGTATAGGCGTTAAGATGGAAACCAGATACCAATCAGCAGCCGCACAAGGCATAGAACTGCCAAAAAGACAATATTACTCAAAGTAAAAGTTGCCAGGTATTTACGACGCTGATCAGGATATTCTTTTGCAATTATTTTGTAGGAAATTAAACTTGCCATGGAAGCAATTAACGTTCCCAAACCGCCCAAATTACAGCCGATGATCAGAGCGTGCCAATCGTCCGTAAAACCAGAGAGAAGCAGAGCGGCCGGTACGTTGCTGATGATTTGGCTGGACAAAACCGCCACCATTTCTACATGACCGGCGAGAACGGAGGAAAGGGCGCTGCGAAACCATTCAATTTCCTTAACGTTGCCGATAAAAATGAAAAAAGCCAAAAAAGTGCCCAGCAGGGAATAGTCAATAACAGCAAATAGCTTTCTGTCCGTCAGCAATAAAAAAACAAGGATAATTGCCGCAAGGATCAGCGGTGACAAGATTTTAAATATTCCTAAAATACAAATGGCAAAACCGCAGAAACAGCAGAGCAAAGCAGCAGGACTTCCTAATTTTACCGTTACCGCGATTTTGGAGATCGGAGTGGATTTTTTCAACAAAATGAAAACAATCAAACCAGCGGCAGAAATCAGGACATATGGCAGCATCAAAAGGCACAGATCGCCAAACGACATGGCGGATTTGGTGTATAAGTACAGGTTTTGAGGATTACCCATAGGGGTCAGCATGCTGCCGAGGTTTGCCGCCAGCGTTTGCATTACGGTTAAAGGAACCAACAGGCGTTCCTGCTTTGCCATGTGCAGGACGATCAGACTGAAGGGGACAAAGGTAATCAGGGCGACATCATTGGTGATAAACATGCTGAAAACAAAAGGCAAAAAAACCAATATAAACAGCATAATGCGAGAGGTTGCGGTTCGTTTCAGCAATTGATTTCCCAAAAAAACAAAAAAACCGGCTTTTTGAAATCCCTTCATAACAGCCATCAAACTAAATAACAGCGCCAGGGTATCCCAATCAATGGACTCCATAAAATGCAGGCTGGGAGGGACAAAAATAAAGGAAACAATGGCGAGCAGGACTGCGATACACAAAACAGATTCTCTTTGAAAAAAAGCAAACCAGTTTTTTGCTATTTTTGACATATGTATCAAACCTCATTTATAAAATGTTATTGCAAATGCAGACAGGTAAGAAGCAAATATGGTTGAGTGCATGTGCAAACGCAGAATCAGCGGCTGCAGTCACACTGATATTTGACTTACCCTGCGTTTAGTTTTATTATATAACAAAAAGCCGGAATGAAACGAAGTCCATTCCGGCTTGGTGGAGGGAGATGGATTCGAACCATCGAAGTCGAAGACAACAGATTTACAGTCTGCCCCCTTTGGCCACTCGGGAACCCCTCCCAATATGCAGTGCGGAAAAACAAAAGAAATAGAACAACCTGTTTTTCAGCGACTTTGTTATTATATCATCAATAGCATGCAAAGTCAAGGTTTTTTTAAAAAAATTTGTCATAATGTTAAGCGTGAGAGTTACAGTCTGTGGTACAAAATCATCGGACGGCAACGCGTTTTGCCTCCCGCGGACCATAAGAATGGTGAAAGCTGCGCCCGATTTCTTTTCAAAACTCCAGAAAATACTGCTAAATACAAATAAGGCTGGAAGCGCAGCCGGCGAAGCGACACCGTGTTTTTGCATAAAAATACGGCAAGTCCAAAGACTCGCCGCGATGTGGAGCTGGTGATGGGACTTGAACCCGCAACCTGCTGATTACAAATCAGCTGCTCTGCCAATTGAGCTACACCAGCATATCTCTTATCTTGACCATAACTTACCGCAACAGAAGTTATTATACTGGATTATGAGAGGTTTGTCAAGAGAAAAACGAAAAAAAATATAAAGTTTGAAAAATCAGATCACAATATAGTACTAAGACACAGCAGAATGAAAAGAATGCCGCTGCAAATTTTTGTCCGCAGCGGCATTTCTCATAGTCCCGGCAAGATAAATACTTTTTACACCGGATGCGTCATCTCTTCCATGTTTACCATGTCTTTGTCAATCTTATACTTAGCGGCGCGGCGCTGTTCAAAAAATTTCACAGCAACTTGGTCAAACAGGGCGTAGGAGAGCACATCTTCATCCTGTTCTAAATATTCTTTCATTTTTTCTCTCATTTCAGGCAATTCCGGTTTTAATAAATCTGCCGGACGGCAGGTAATCCGTTCTTCATCGCCGATAATTTTCTTTACGATTTCATCTTTGATTGCCACAGGGGTTTTTCCGTATTCACCGCGGACAATGCCTTTTGTCTCTTTGGTGATCATTTTGTAGCGTTCGCCCATTAAAACATTTAACACTGCCTGTGTTCCGACAATCTGACTGGTAGGAGTAACCAGCGGCGGGAAGCCCAAGTCTTCGCGAACACGCGGTACTTCCTTCAGCACTTCTTCATAGCGGTCTTCTGCACCCTGCTGCTTAAGCTGGGAAACAAGGTTT
This sequence comes from uncultured Eubacteriales bacterium, assembly GCA_949299615.1. Classification (GTDB taxonomy): domain Bacteria; phylum Bacillota; class Clostridia; order UBA1381; family UBA9506; genus RGIG1666. The sequence goes on from CASGBM010000009.1 coordinate 10,735, forward strand.
GAGAGCATGCCGCCCGGTACCTGATAGCGCAGGGTATTAACGTCAACGCCCAAGACCTTCGGGTTCATGAGTCCGCTCTTTAAGTACTCTTCGCGGAATGGGCGGAAGTAATCAGCAATTTCGCTCATAAGGTCAAGATCATAACCTGTGTCATAAGGAGTATCCTTAAGCGTTGCAACCAAAGGCTCCGTTGCGGGCTGGCTGGTTCCCATAGCAAGCGGGGAAAGCGCACAGTCAACCACGTCAACACCGGCTTCAATCGCTTTTAAATAGGTCATGGAAGCAACGCCGCTGGTGTAGTGCGTGTGCAGCTGGATTGGAATTTTTACCGTTTCCTTCATGGCTTTTACCAGTTCATAGGCAGTATATGGCAAAAGCAAACCAGCCATGTCTTTGATACAGATAGAATCTGCGCCCATTTCTTCCAGCTCTTTTGCCATTTTTACAAACGTTTCAATGGTGTGAACCGGGCTGATGGTATAGCATACCGTTGCCTGAACATGACCTTTTTCTTTTTTGCAGGCATTGATAGCACATTTTAAATTCCGCACGTCATTGAGTGCGTCGAAAATGCGGATAATATCAATTCCGTTTGCCAGAGATTTTTGCACAAAATACTCCACAACATCATCCGCATAATTTTTATATCCCAAAATATTCTGACCGCGAAACAGCATTTGCAGCTTTGTATTTTTTGCCTTGTCCCGAATTTTGCGCAGACGTTCCCAAGGGTCTTCGTTTAAAAAACGAAGACAAGCGTCAAAGGTGGCGCCGCCCCATGCCTCCAGGGAATGGTAGCCAACCTGGTCCAGCTTCTCAATGATTGGAAGCATGGTTTCGGTTGTCATACGGGTTGCAATCAGCGACTGATGAGCGTCGCGAAGAATCGTTTCAGTAATTTCTACTTTTTTAGCCATAGTAATTCATCGCCTTTCTGCCCACAGCTAGCAATGAAAATGATACGCTTTTTCTTATCGTGGGCAGATAAGGCGTATTTTGCAAAATATTTCAAGAAACCGTGTATAACGGAATTCTTTTATATACAGAACATTAGAATTAGAAAAACCGCGCCATAGCGAGGAACACGCCGGCTGCAACCGCAGAACCGATAACACCGGCAACGTTTGGTCCCATAGCGTGCATGAGCAAATAATTTGACGGGTTTTCCTTTTGACCAACGACCTGGGACACGCGCGCTGCCATCGGTACGGCAGATACGCCGGCGCTCCCAATTAGAGGATTGATTTTTCCCTTGGTAACCAGGCACATGATTTTGCCAAACAGGGTTCCACCTGCGGTGCTGACACTGAATGCCACCAGACCTAGGAAAATGATAAACAGCGTCTGTGCTTTTAAGAAATAATCTGCGTTTGCTGTTGCACCAACAGTAACACCTAAGAATATGGTAATAATATTCATCAGTTCATTTTGAGCTGTTTTCGAAAGCCTGTCAGTTACTCCGCTTTCCCGAATAATGTTTCCCAGCATTAGCGATCCAACCAGCGGAACAGCGTCCGGAACAAACAGAGCCACAACAATCGTGACCACGATGGGGAAGAGCAGACGCTCCATCCGGCTCACTGGGCGCAGCTGTGTCATAACAATCTGGCGCTCTTTTTTCGTTGTCAAAAGCTTCATGATTGGCGGCTGGATGATCGGGATCAGAGCCATATACGAATAGGCCGCGATGGCGATGGCGGGAAGCAGGTGCGCAGCCAGGGTTTTTGTGACTAATATGGCTGTCGGACCGTCAGCGCCTCCGATAATACCAATCGACATGGCTTCATATACGTTAAAGCCAAGGAACAGTGCGCCGAAAAAGGCGACAAACACACCAAGCTGGGCTGCTGCTCCGAGCAAAATACTTTTCGGATTGGCAATCAGGGGAGAAAAATCCGTCATCGTTCCGATTCCTAGGAAAATCAGCGGCGGATAAATTCCCAGTTTTACGCCCAGATACAGCAGGTCAAACAACCCGCCCTTGGTTAATATCTGACCGAAATCCATCGTAAAATTCGGGTCATCGCTGACAAAGAAATTATTATGCATAATGCCGGCGCCGGGAAGATTTGCTAAAAGCATGCCGAATGCAATCGGCAGAAGGAGAAGCGGTTCAAATTTTTTGCCGATCGCCAGAAAAATTAATACGCAAGAAATGGCAATCATAATAATGGCGCCGAAATCAATTCCGGCAAACTGAACGGCGGTCTCTTCGGTCGCGGCAAATATTTTGGCGATACCAGTATTTTGCAAAAAGCTGACGGTACCGTTATAAAACAAATCCAATGAGATTCACCCTTTCCAAATTGAATGTACGATTAGCTTCCAATAATGTGCGCAAGCGTGCGGATTATTCCATTGTAGCAAGAAGATCGCCGGAATTGACGCTGGTGCCGGTGGTTGTATTAATGGAAGTAATTTTTCCTGCTTTGGGCGCGACAATCTCATTTTCCATCTTCATTGCTTCCAAAATAACGATCGCCTGTCCTTCTTCCACATTGTCCCCTACATTGACGTTAATGGAAAGAATGGTGCCCGGCATAGGAGCCGTAATTTTAGTGCTGCCGGCTGTGCCGGAAGCAGCTGGGGCTGCCGGAGCCGGTTTGGGAGCGGGAGCCGGAGCCGCGCTTGCCGCAGCCGGAGCCGGTGCAGTATACACAGGGGCGCTTGCTGCGCCGCCGATTTCTTCTACTTCTACTTCATAAGATTTTCCGTTGACACTAATATTAAATTTTCTCATAAATTATAATCCTCCTCGTTGTTATTGTAAATTCTCGCGTCTGGAAACAGCGTTCCAAACAGGGGTATTCGTGTTGATCTGCCGATAGGATTTAATTTGCAACCTGTATGTGGATGTATTTAAGGAAGCTGCAACTGCCGCTGTGAGGACGGCAATTAATTCTTCATCATCTGTATTTTGAACGTCAGTAATAGCGGGCGTTTGCACGGCAATGGGCTCATTTGCTGTCTGCGTGGGCTCTGGTTTTTCCGGCGCCTTTGTTTTCGGCGCAAAAATTACTCGCATCAGTTCTAATATTCCCCATAAAATGGCAAGCACGGCAAACACGGTTACCAGTCCAATTACCGCAACAACACCGCCGCTCGTTATGGTTTCCATAAAATCCATAATTTCACCACCTAATCCGTTTTCACCACATGAGTGGATATTTTATGCCTGAACAATTTTTATAGCGGAATATTGCCGTGTTTTTTCGAAGGCAGAGATTCCCGTTTGCTGCGAAGCATTTCAAGCGCTGCGATAATTCTCGGGCGGGTGGAATCCGGCTCAATTACATCATCGACATATCCGCGCTTTGCCGCTTCATAAGGATTTGCAAACTGCTGGCGGTATTCTTCGATCTTTTCTGCGCGGACAGCAACCGGATCATCCGCATTTTTAATATCTTTGCGGAAAATTATGTTTGCTGCGCCTTCCGGTCCCATCACTGCGATTTCCGAAGTAGGCCATGCATAAACCATGTCTGCGCCGAGATGCTTGGAGCTCATGGCAATATATGCGCCGCCGTATGCTTTCCTTAAAATGACGTTAATCTTTGGTACAGTCGCTTCGGAGTATGCAAATAGCAGTTTGGCGCCGTGGCGGATAATTCCATCGTGTTCCTGGGAAACACCGGGCAGATACCCCGGGACATCTGTCAGCGTAATGATCGGAATATTAAAACAATCCAAAAACCGAACAAACCGGGCAGCTTTATCAGCTGAGTCCACATCCAAACTGCCTGCAGAAAATTTTGGCTGGTTCGCCACAATGCCTACCGTTTCACCGTTCATCCGCGCAAAGCAGGTAATAATATTTTGCGCAAATTTTGGCATCACTTCATAGATTTCGCCATTGTCCACAATTTCTGCAATGACTTCTTTCATGTCATAGGATTTGTTTGGATTGTCTGGAATGATCGTTGTCAATTTTTCAGAAAGACGGTTGATTTCATCCGTCGGAGCCACAGCCGGGCTGTCAGCTAAATTATTGGAAGGAAGATAGGACAGCAGACGGAGCACTTCGGCGATACATTCTTTGTCGTCCTTGCATGTAAAGTGTGCCACGCCGCTTTTTGTGCTGTGTGTTCCCGCGCCGCCCAGTTCTTCTGCCGTTACTTCTTCCCCTGTGACGGATTGAATGACAGACGGTCCGGTGATAAACATTTGACTTGTGTTTTCCACCATGAAGACAAAGTCAGTAATGGCCGGAGAATAGACCGCTCCCCCAGCGCATGGTCCCATGATAATAGAAATTTGGGGGATGACGCCGGAAGCTTTGGTATTGCGGATAAAGATTTCTCCAAATCCGGATAAAGCGTCCAGACCTTCTTGAATTCGGGCTCCGCCGGAATCGTTCATGCCAATAATCGGCGCGCCCATTTTCATTGCCATATCCATTACTTTACAGATTTTCTTCGCGTGCATTTCTCCCAAAGAACCGCCAATTACGGTAAAATCCTGCGCGTAAGCAAAAACCAAACGTCCGTCAACCGTGCCGTAGCCGGTGACAACGCCTTCGCCGGGCGCTTTCGTGTTTGGCATATCAAAATGGGAGCATCTGTGCGTAACGAAAGCATCTATTTCTACGAAGCTGCCTTCGTCAAACAGCAAATTCAAGCGTTCGCGTGCGGTAAGCTTGTTAGAATCGTGCTGTTTTTTTACCTTTTCTGCACCGCCGCCGGCTTCAATTTCCGCCCGGCGCGCCTGTAAATCGGTAAGCTTGTTAATCGTGCTCATTTTAAACCTCCTATAAGAGCGTTACTCATAAAAAAATAGACGCTCATTTTTCAAAAACAAAACATATAGTAAAAAAATCGAATTTTCACCAAATATCATTTTAACAGAAAATCTTTCCAATTACAATAGATTTCATAAAAAAATTTGATAAAAATTTAACTAATTTTGATGCCTCTTTTTAGATAATTATCATACTTTATGCCAAAGAAGTCTCCAATAAAAAAGGACGCCTTTGGAAAAAACAAAAGGAGCCCTTCAAGGAAAGTCAAATATGAGTTTAATTAAGAACTATAATCCTCCATCAATTCTGCTAATTCCGTCTTGTTTTCCAAATAGATTCCTGCGCTCAGCTTATCTTTATCGCTTTGCGGCAGATCACCCAGTTCGACGGGGAGCGTTTGACTGTATACCGTACTGCCATCGGGGTTAATTTTAAACACATAGACTTTATCGTCCACGGTTTGGACAAAATACCCCTCTTTTGCCGGTAATTGCGGCGTATCATTGGGAACGGTTGTAGTGAGAGAAACCGCAGAGCCGTTGTCGCTGGGCATGGGCTGCGGGGTGTTGGCTTGCGCGGACGGTGCAGATTCTTCGGCTGTTTTTGGTACCGCTTCTATCTTAGGGGGGAGAGTATGGATTTTGGCACCGGCGTACCCAATTCCCAACCCAACTGCAACGGCGCAGAAAAATAAGAGGACAAGCCAGATTTTTCCTCGTTTCCGTCTGTTACCCGAATAGTACATGCGATCACTTCTTTCCTATATTAATGTGTAGATCTTATGTAAAAAAGATACCAACTCCTGTTTGAATAGTATATTTTTTCCCAAAACAGCATATAATTATACAAAAAATTAAGAAAATGGAAAAAAATAACTGATTATTTCATCAGAAAGCATTCATTTTGTAATACTTTTGTAATGATTATGGTTTACAATTAAATAAAATTGGGAGACTATGTACCATCTAAGCAATTTTGCAAAAAAGTGTTTTACTGCGGAGAAAAGGAGTGATTGGGTGGGCAGAAGGCATGTAGAAGAACATATGGACCCAAACAGTGCAAATCATAAAAAAAAGAATAAAAAAGGCGGCGCAAAGAAAGTTTTAAAACGAGTTGTCATTTTATTTTTAGTAATTGCCGTGCTGTGCGGCGCGGTAATCGGTGGCGCCATGCTCGGCTTTATTGATAACAGCACAGAATTAATTGCAGAAGAATACAATATGGATTTTACATCTATTATTTATTATATTGATGATGAAACCGGGCAGCCTGTGGAGATGGACAGGCTATATTCGGAACAGAACCGGATTTGGGTAGACTTGGATCAGATTCCGGTCAATTTGCGCAATGCTTTTATTGCGATTGAAGACGAGCGGTTTGAAACGCACCATGGTGTTGATTGGAAAAGAACATTTGGCGCTTTTTTGGGTTGGATAACCGGAAATGATTCCTACGGCGGATCGACGATTACACAGCAGTTAATTAAAAATGTTACGGGGGACAATGACCGGTCTCCGATTCGTAAAATTCAGGAAATTATCCGTGCTCTGAATCTGGAAACCAAAATGAGCAAGGATCAAATTATTGAAATGTATATGAATACAATTTATTTAGGCCAGGGCTGCCATGGCGTGCAGGCTGCTGCAAACATTTATTTCAGCAAGGACGTATCAGAACTGACTTTGGAGGAATGCGCCTCGATTGCGGGGATAACACAGTATCCGTCCAAATATGACCCTCTGGTAAACTATGAGGCACACAAGGAAAAACAGGAACTTGTGCTTGGTAAAATGCTCGAGTTGGGCTACATATCCGAGGAAGAATATGAGACAGCCAAAAATGCGGAACTGAAACTGAAAAAAGGAACTGCGAAAACAGAAACAACAAAAATACAGTCTTATTTCATTGACCAGATTATTTTGGATGTGCAAAATGATTTAATGACCCGAAATAAAATGACGGAAGGCGAGGCAACCAAAGCCATCTTTAAAGGCGGTTTAAAAATATATACGACAATGGATCCGGATGTGCAGAGCGCAATGGAAGAAGTCTTTACCAAAGACAGTAATTTCCCGGGCTCGGGAGAGGTGAAGCCGCAGGCGGCTATGATGGTGATGGATCCTTATACCGGTTATGTCCGCGGAATTGTCGGGGGCAGAGGGGAAAAAACAGGAAACCGCGTGCTAAACCGAGCCACCCAGACGCTGCGTCAGCCCGGATCTTCCATCAAGCCTTTGTCGGTTTATGCCCCTGCAATTGAAGAAGGCATCATCACACCTGCAACGATTGTGGATGACAGCAAACTGAAAATCGGCGACTGGGAGCCGAGAAACTCTGATTATACATTTAAAGGAAAAATTACGGTCCGTCAGGCTTTGGAGGAATCCAGAAATATCCCTGCCGTTCGGATTTTGGATAAACTCACGGTGGATAAGTCATTTGACTTTCTGACAAAAAATCTTTCTTTTACGACCCTTGTGAGCAGTGAAAAACGGGCGGATGGAAAGACATATTCGGATAAATTTTATTCTACTCTTGGATTGGGCGGTTTTACAGACGGTGTTTCCGTCAAAGAGATGACAGCGGCATACGCTCCGTTTGTAAACGGCGGGGTGTATACCAAACCGATTACTTATACCAAGGTGATAGATTCAAGAGGCCGCGTTATTTTGGAAAACAAGCCGGAAACCCATAAAGCCATGAGCGATACGACGGCGTATACAATGGCACAAATGCTTTCCGGAGTCGTAACATCCCCGAACGGGACCGGCCGCGCTGCAAAATTAGCAAATGGTGTGTTTGCCGCAGGAAAAACCGGTACAACAACGGATGATATTGACCGCTGGTTTGCAGGATTTACCCCAAATTATGTGGGGGCGGTTTGGTTCGGATATGACACGCCGAAAAAGATGACGGGGCTGGGTAACCCCTGTGCCTCCGTTTGGAAAAAAGTGATGGATCAGATTCATGAAAATGTAGAAATAAAAACGCTGGTTCAGCCCAATAATATGACAGAACGTGTCATTTGTCAGAACAGCGGGAAAATTGCAACCGGTCAGTGTGAAAATGTCCGCACGGAATATTTTAAACTGGGCACGCAGCCGGTCAGCTTTTGTTCTTCTCACATAGCGGAGCAGGAACCGGAAAATGAAATAGATGATGAAATCAAGCATGAAGAGAGCGGGCTTAATAGCAATGAACCAGGGACCGGCGCCAGCAATCCGCCGGCGGAAGGTACTGTAATCACACCGGAAAATTCAGGAGGCGGCGCAAATTCCTCACCAGAACCATTAGGCGGAGAAAATAGTTCAGGGCAGGCTGGCGGCGGACAAGATCTCGAGCAGCAAAACGGGGGGGATTCTTCCGGGACAACGGGAGGATCTGCCGACAACGGGGGTTCTAATGTCGAAGACGGTTTGGATTGGTGGACTGGAGAATGATAACGGCAATGAATCATAGAAGGGAGAACACGGATGGCAAAAGACTGGTTAAAAGAGTATAACTACTGGCTGGAAAGCGAGTATGTGGATGAGAAAACAAAGGAAGAACTAAGACAAATCCAGGAAAACCCTGCGGAGATTGAAGACCGTTTTTACCGGGATTTGGATTTTGGAACCGCAGGGCTTCGCGGAATATTGGGCGCAGGATGTAATCGGATGAATTATTATACTGTCCGCAGAACAACGCAGGGAATTGCGGATTATATGAATAGTGTCGGAGATGAGGCTGCAGCGCGCGGTGTGGCAATTTCATATGATTGCCGTCACTTTTCCCGGGAATTTGCTGTGGAAAGCGCAAAAGTGTTGGCGGCAAACGGCATTAAAGCGTATTTGTTTGAAGAAATGAATCCAACGCCGGTGCTGTCTTTTGCAGTAAGGCATTTAAAAACGTTTGCCGGGATTATGATTACTGCCAGTCACAATCCTGCAAAATATAACGGCTACAAAGTATACGGAGAAGACGGAGCACAGCTTGGCGTTGCCCCGTCTGCCCGTGTTATGGAATATATTGAAAAGATGGACATTTTTTCCGGGGCAAAAACCATTTCTGAAGAAGAGGGTATGGCCAGCGGGAAAATTCAAATAATTGGAAAAGAAGTTGTAAAGGCATTTTTAAATACAGTAATCCAATACAGTATTCACCCGGAAATCATTCAACAGGCGGCAGATGATTTTAAAATTGTTTATACCCCCTTTCATGGGACGGGATATAAAGCCGTCTGCGAAATTTTAAAAATGGCGGGCTTCACCAAGCTATATCCGGTAAAAGAGCAGGTTCAGCCTGATCCGGATTTTAAAACGGTAAAATCGCCGAATCCGGAGGATAAGGAAGGATTTGCCATGGCGATCCAGCTTGCCAAAGAGGTCGATGCAGATGTGATCATCGGAACGGATCCGGATTCTGACCGAATCGGGGTTTTGGCAAAAAATGAAAGTGGAGATTATGATGTATTGACGGGAAACCAAACCGGAGAATTGCTCACGGACTATATTTTAACAGAAAAGGCGGCCCGGGGGGAAATTCATCCGGGTGATTATATTGTAAAAACAATTGTGACAACCGACTTGGTGAAAAAAATTGCCGCAGAATATGGTGTGGCGGTTTATGACGTATTTACCGGATTTAAAAATATTGCCGAAGTTATTCAATCCAAGGAAGGAAAACAGGAAGGGAATTACCTGTTTGGTTTTGAAGAAAGCTATGGATACCTTCCCGGCACTTATGCGCGTGACAAAGATGCTGTTGCGGCAGCCCTGCTTGCCTGCGAAATGGCGGCGGTGTACAAAACGCGGGGAGTCGGTTTGAGGGAAGGCTTGATGAAACTGTATGAAAAATATGGCTGTTTCGTGGAGCGAACGGTGTCTGTTGTAATGGAAGGTTCAGACGGAATGGAAAAAATGGCGAAGCTGATGAAAGATACGGCCGAAAATCCGCCAAAGGGGCTTGGAGAGATTGCTTTTTGTGCTATGCGGAATTATTTAGCACAGAAACGGTATGATTTTACCAACGGCGAGGTGGAGTCCATTGACATGGTGAGTACAAATGTCTTATATTTTGAACTAGAAGGCGGCGGATTCTTTATCATGCGGCCATCCGGAACAGAGCCGAAAATTAAGTTTTATTATTCTGTTCCCGCCCCGTCCTTGGAAGAGGGGGAAAAACGGATTGACGTTTTAAACGCAGCTATGAAAAAATGTATTTTAAAATCATCAGAATAAAGCGAAAAGAAGCGGAAACGGCCTCAAACCGTTTCCGCTTCTTCATGTGATTGGGGAATATTTTTCTGCCTGGTTTATAGATTTGGAAAAACCTTTCTTATTGCAGTTTTGCTGAGGGGAAGAAACAACTGCACCAGCGGTCCGATTACAATTGCTGCAGTCAGCGTTCCGATTCCGAAAGTCCCTCCCAGCAAAAAGCCGACAACGGTGAAGATAATATCACAACCTATGCGTACCCACCGAAACTTGACAGAACGATATTGGTTGATTTTATCGGTTAATATAATTGCAATTAAATCATTCGGCCCCGTCCCGGAATTGCTCTCAATCACAACAGACATACCTAAACTTAGAATGATGCATCCGAGCACCATAACAACAAGGCGAAGCCATAAAGGAGAGACGGCAGAAACCCGATCGCCAAAGAGAAATAAAAAGAAATCAATAATCCATCCGCCGCAAAAAGCGCAAATAACCGTACCCGGCTTAATATAGCCCTTTGTAAAGATGGCCATGAGTACCATCAAAAGGATTAGTGCAATCACATGACAGGTTCCTATGGAGAGGCCGCATGTTCTGGATATTCCCTGTATGAGAATCGTAAATGTATCCGGTCCAAGTTCCGAAATCAGGAAAAGGGTAACTCCGAAATGCGCAATGGTTAAGCCAATCAACAGAGTGAATAGCCCTTGTGCCCATTGTATTTTGGTTCTTTGTGATGTGTCTAGGGCAAAAGTTTCTTGTTTCATCTAATTTCCTCCCAAAATCCCGCTGCAGTGTTTTTGTATTGCTGTGATGGTTGCCGTCATAGGGGCGGCGCTCGGGCGTCCCGGTACGGCCGCGTTTTGTGCGAATTCTACGCAGGACATAAAACTTAACGGCATATTCAGAGACCATACTGCGCTGGTAAAGATGCAGTGCCAAACACAGCTCGTAATCTGCAAAAACAAGAAAAAAGATTATACCGCAATTTCTGCAGTTTTTGCCTGGATTAGCCGAATCAATGCCTCCGGCGCCATTTCAATTTGAAATCCGATTTTTCCGCCGGAAAAAATCATGCTCTCCAGAGTCAGACAAGAGGAATCAATCACCGTTTGGTATAATTTTTTCATGCCGATCGGGGAACAGCCGCCCCGGATATAGCCGGTAACTTTATTAATTTCACTGACTTTGATCATTTCCACAGATTTTTCTCCGACCGCACGCGCTGCCGCTTTTAAATCCAGCTCCTTTGCAACCGGAATAACAAAGACAAAGTAATTGTGACTGCTTCCTTTGGTGACTAATGTTTTATACACTTTTTGTTCGTCCTGTCCCATTTTATGGGCAACGGATATGCCGTCTATCGCACCGTCACCGGCTTCGTAAGTATACGATTGATAAGGGATTTTTTCCCGTTCAACGATCCGCATTGCGTTTGTTTTAATATGAGCCATAGATAACACCTCTTGCTTTTATTGTAACCTCGCCTTTGCGGCTTGTCAATAAAAACTGCGGCAAAATCGGAAAAAAGAGTTGAAACTTTTTCATAGTTGTGCTATAATAAAGCCGTTCGGCGCTTCGGCGCTGTCTGCCGGGTCCTGCGCAACTTGAGCCCGTGAACCTCGTCAGGTGGGGAACCAAGCAGCGATAAGCGGAATCTTGAGTGTGATGCAGGTTCTCCCGGCGTGAACAAAATAGCTGTATGAATCCTGTACAGCTTTTTTTTATCCATATTTACGGGAGGTGCACAGCGTGGCTTATCAGGCGCTTTATCGGAAATGGCGGCCGCTGACGTTTGATGATGTGGTTGGGCAGGAACACATTACCCGTACGTTAAAAAATGAAATTATGAGCGGAAAATTAGCACACGCTTATCTTTTTTGCGGAACAAGAGGGACGGGCAAGACTTCTACGGCAAAAATTTTAGCCCGCGCTGTTAACTGTTTAAACCCAAAAGACGGTAACCCATGCAATGAATGCGAGGTCTGCCGGGGGATTTTAGACGAGTCGATTGTAGATGTGGTGGAATTGGACGGCGCTTCGAGAAATAAAGTGGAGAACATCCGTGAAATTATTGACGACGTGATGTTTTTACCGGCTGTCGCACGCAAGAAAGTATATATTATTGACGAAGTGCACATGGTAACGACGCAGGCGTTTAATGCGCTTTTAAAAACACTGGAGGAACCTCCGGCACATGTGCTGTTTATTTTGGCGACGACCGAGCTTAACAAAGTTCCGGCAACCGTACTGTCAAGATGCCAGCGCTTTGATTTTAGAAGGATTACAAATGCAGATATTGTTGGCCGCTTAAAAACTATTTTAGCTGGGGACGGGCGCAAAGTCACAGATGAAGGGCTTGCATTGATTGCCGAGCTGGGAGACGGTTCCATGCGTGACTCACTCAGCATATTAGACCAGTGTCTGGGCTTTGAAGACAGAGAACTGACGCGGGATGATATTATCCATATGATCGGGATTGCGGATGATGAAGCTTTGTTCCGCTTAGCAGAAGCAATTGCACAAAATGACGGGGAGTCTGCCCTGCGGGTTTTGGACGAAGTATCCTCTTCCGGCAAAGAGCTCGGTGTTTTTACAGAGCGGATGATTCGTTTCGTGCGAGATTTGCTCATTGTAAAATTAGTAAGCGAGCCGGAAAAAATTTTGAATACGTCGAAAGAAAAGCTGGAGCGAATGAGAGCAATTGCGCCGGAGTTAACGAAAGAAAAGCTGATTTATGCGCTGAACCTTTTTAATGAAAGCGTGATTTCGGCTCGGCTTTCTAGCTTTTCGAGGACGATATATGAGCTTGCGGTGATTAAATTATGCGATCCTACAACGGATCATTCCTACGAAGCGCTGTTAGACCGCATCGCCAGCCTGGAGCAGCAGCTGGCGCAGGGAGCAGCGTCCAGCTTGCCAACAAAGAGAGCAAAGCAGCAAGAAGAAACGAGCTCATCAGAAAAAGACGAGCTGCCGCCGTGGGAAGATATTCCGCCGCTGCCGGCGGAAGCTCCGCCGGAATATGCGGATACGCTGCCATGTGAGCAGGAAGTAAAACCGTTGGAGCAGAAAAGGCAGGAAGAGAAGAGCAAGCAGGCAGAAGTACCACTGGCGGTTGCAAAATGGCCGGAAATCATCTCCTATGTAAAAATGAACGGGGGAATGCCGATTTTTTCTCATTTGAAAAAAGCAAGCGTCCGTTTCCTGCATGGCAAGCTGGGGATGGTTTTTGATGAAAATGCTTTCATGAGCAAAACGGTGGTTTCAAAACCAAGCAACTTGGAATTGGTACAAAAAGCGATTCGAGCGGTAACGGGAGAAGAAATCCAGGCAGCGTGCTTTTCTTTAAAGGAGACGGGCGGTGAACCCGCGGGAGAGGACCCGTTTGCAAAACTGGAAGCGCTTTCGAAAACGCACAGCGAAATTGAAATTATTTAATTATGCAGAAAACATCAGCACTATATGATGATGTGATTATAATTTTAATCTTTATACGGAGGGAACAATATGGCAAATGGAAATAAATTTACAGGCGGCGGCAGCAATAATATGAATACCATGCTCCGCCAGGCAAAAAAAATGCAGGAGGAAATGGAACGGGTCCAGGAAGAGTTGGAACAGAAAACGGTACAGGCGGCAGCCGGCGGCGGAGCTGTGACAGTTGAGATGAAAGGTACGAAGGAAATTACCAGTGTGAAAATTAAACCTGAAGTCGTGGATCCGGATGATGTTGAGATGCTGGAAGATCTTATCATGGCTGCGGTCAACGAAGCTTCCCAAAAGGTCAGCGAAATGATGGAAGAGGGAATGGGGCAGGTTACGGGTGGAATCAATATGCCCGGCTTGTTTTAAATAGTTTAATTGCAAAGGATGATTTTCTGGCATGGGCAGGCTTTCTGCGGTGTTGATTGAAACCGGGAAAAAGCAGCCGGTTTGAGAGTCATCTTTTTTGTTCCGCTGTAAAATTTGTGGCTGAATAAGAATAATCTAAATTTTCTATTGAAAAAAAATTGAAAAAGAGATAAAATATATATATTATCTATAATATAGCGGTATCAATCCGGGGAGGAACATTATGCGAATCTTGTTTTTATCCGTGCCTACAGGACAGGGACATCATCAGACCTGCAAGGCACTGGAAGACTATTATGCCGGCAAAGAAGGAATAGAATGCAAAATACTGGATGTTGTGGATAATGTAGATCCTTTGCTGGGAGAATTTTTATCGAATGCCTATCTGATTTCAACGATTGTTACGCCCAAGGTATACGGCACATTTTACGGCCTGGCAGAAAAAAGAAATTATACAAAGAATTCCAGCGTAGGAAAATTGGTTAAATCAATCCTGAATAAAAAATTAATGAAGTTTTTAAAAGAATATAATCCGGATGTAATTGTAGCAACGCATATTTTTTCTGCAATTGCAATTAGCTATTTGCGTCACAAATATCCGCTCAGAGCAAAAACGGTGGCGGTGATAACAGATTTTACGGTTCACCCGTTTTGGGAAGATGTAGACATTGATTATTATATCACAGCGACAGAACTTTTGGATTTCCAGACAATGAAAAAAGGGTATCCTCCGGAAAAAGTGAAACCGTTTGGAATACCGGTTTCGCCAAAATTTTCTAAGAAACTGCCGCAGGATGAAGCGCGCCGCCGTCTTGGCTTGGAAGACAAATTTACCGTACTTTTGATGATGGGTTCCATGGGATACGGCAATGACACAATGGCAAACGTCAGAAGGCTGAATCAATTGCAGGAAGATCTCCAGTTGATTACCGTTTGTGGCAATAACAAAAAGCTGAAAGTGCGCATTGACAGAATGAAAAAAAGGAAATCCTTTATTAATTACGGGTTTACGCACAATGTGGATCTGCTCATGGACGCAGCGGACTGTATCATCACAAAGCCGGGGGGACTTTCTACTTCTGAGGCGCTGGCGAAAAACCTGCCGATTATTATGCTTGACCCGATTCCGGGGCAGGAAGACCGGAATGAAGAGTTTATGCTAAACAACGGTCTTGCTATGTCCATCAGCGAAACCTTTACCGTAGATGAGGCAATTTATCAGTTGATACACCATCCGTATCGGATGCAGCAGCTGAAGGAAAATATGAAGTATATTGCAAAACCGAATTCTGCCCGTGATATGGGGGAATTTTTAATATCTATCTGCAATGAAAAATAAAAGGAGGCGGCATTATGAAACTGGTATTTGCGATTGTAAACAATGAAGACGGCAACTTAGTGATGAGAGAATTGAACAAGGCCGGTTTTTCTGTTACAAAAATGGCATCAACGGGTGGCTTTCTGCGCGCCGGCAACACGACACTGCTGGTGGGAACCACGGAAGAAGAAGTTCAGACAGTGGTTGACGTCATATCCAAACACAGTATGAAAAGACGGCAAGTTGTATTCACGCCGGAACCATACTTGGGCGGCGCTATGGATTACACAACTTATCCGGAAGAAATTGAAACCGGCGGCGCAACTATTTTTGTTGTTGACGTAGAACGCTTTGAGAAGGTGTAAGCCAGGGTGCAAAAATTTAGTGATATTTACGGTAATGTCCTCCTGGTGAAACGATTGCAATGGATGGTGCAAAGCGGAAAGGTATTAAATAGTTATGTCTTTGAGGGAGCAGAAGGAATTGGGAAGAAAACCACAGCAGACATTTTTGCTTCTGCATTAGTTTGTGAAAACCAGAAGAACGCTCCTTGCGGGTATTGCAGCGCTTGTGCAAAAACCGGGACGCGCAATCATCCGGATATCATTTATGTGCGAAAAAAAAAGGACAAGACCTCCATCGGGATAGATGAAGTTCGGGAGCAAATTATTGAGAGCGCATACATTAAGCCGTTTTTGGCAGATAAAAAAATTTTTATCATAGAAGATGGCGGCCTGCTGACGGCTGGCGCGCAAAACGGATTGCTGAAAGTTTTAGAGGAGCCGCCGGCTTATGCGGTGTTTATCATTTTAACGCCAAAGGCAGGATTGCTTTTAGACACTGTTTTGTCAAGATCTGTCTTGTTTTCGTTTTTGCCGCTGTCTTATGAGGAAACATACCGATATTTTCGGACACATACACAAGCGCCGGAGGAAAAACTTCAGTTTGCGGCAAGATTTTCTCAGGGCGTGATTGGAAAAGGACAGAAACTGCTGGAAGACGAGGAATTTCAGGAATTATATCAGCAGACGGCGCGTTTCACAGAGGCGTTGCTGCGTTCGGATCAAGCGGTAAATGATTTGGAACAGTTTTTGCTGGAACACAAAGATAAAGTAGATTTTATTGTAGATTTTATGCTGCTTTTTTTGCGGGATTGTATCTTGGTTTCCCTGCATTTGCAGGATCAGATTCTGTGTCGGGATAAGCGGTTTGAAATAGAAAACATCAGCGCATTGATTTCAAAAAAAGCATTAGTGGCGGCTATGGACAGCGTTTTGAGGTATCAAAAAAGGATGTCGGCAAATGCAAATGCTAGCGCTGCTGCACTGGAGATGTTAATGAGTATTCGGGAGGAAATGGATGATAAAGGTAATAGGAGTACGGTTTAAGTCCGTCGGGAAAATTTATTATTTCAGACCCGGAGAGGAGATGCTCGTGCCGGGTGACGGCGTTATTGTTGAAACGGCACGAGGCACAGAATTCGGGGAAGTGGTGATGGGGGAAAAGGAGATTGATGAAGAAGTTTTTGCCATCCCGGTAAAACCGATTATACGGAAGGCAACACCGGCGGATTATAAACAATTGGAAGAAAACCAGAAAAAAGTTCTTGAAGCGCGAAAAATTTGTCAGGAAAAAATACGGGACAACAAGCTGGAAATGAATTTGATTGACGTCGAATATACCTTTGACAAAAGTAAAATTTTATTTTATTTTACTGCAGACGGCCGAGTGGACTTCCGGCAGTTGGTTAAGGATTTGGCATCGGTGTTTCGGACTCGGATTGAACTGCGTCAAATCGGCGTGCGCGACGAAGCAAAAATGCTGGGAGGACTTGGGATTTGCGGCCGGCAGCTTTGTTGTTCATTATTTTTGGGAGATTTTGAGCCTGTGTCCATTAAAATGGCAAAAGAGCAGTCGCTCTCTTTGAATCCGACAAAAATCTCGGGGACTTGCGGCAGACTTATGTGTTGCTTAAAGTATGAGCAGGATGCTTATGAAGAGTTGATTGCCAAAACTCCAAACCCCGGCGCTTTGGTTGATACACCGGCAGGGCGCGGAAGCGTAACTTCGGTAAACCTTTTAAAAGGGCTTGTATCTGTCAAGCTGGATTCTAAAAATGAAAAAATATTGAGCGAATTTAAAGTGGATGACGTTGTTATTATCAAAGACGGCGGCAGGGAAAAGAAAACAGAAGAGGTAGATCTTTCGCTGCTGAAGGAACTGGAACAGGATTAAGTGGGAAAGGACGGTTGTGATAATGCCGGAGAAGAAAAGTAAGGAGAAAAAAATGTTGTTATACAGAGGAAAACCACTGCTTAGGGATGGAAATATCATTTATTATGGAGATTTTAATGAAAATTTTATTGTCAGAATTACCATTGAAGAGTCAAAAAAAATTAACAAGATGAAAGTTGCTACAAAAGTTGGAATTGAGCTTTTGGAGAAACACGGGGATAGCATTGCTTCTGCACATTTGACCAAAAAGGCAGAAAGAACCAGCCTTTGGGCGGCGCTGGACATCGGCGTATACTGGCTGGAAGATATTTTGGAAATGGAAAAAGAGTTTTTAGCAAAGCTTGAGGCGGCGCAGGGATAAACTTGCGGTTAAATGGATATACAGAGCGTTCTTCGGAGAATAATCCGAGGGGCGCTTTTCTTTTTTGGCAAGTGGGGGATGGTGGGGGATTTTATAAATGTTATGCAAAATTTTTGTAAAAAGTTATGTAATGACTGCTGAACAATTCTGAAACGCAGCCGCATAGCGGTTTGTAAGCGTTTCAGAATTGTTTAGGTGCAAGGTTTTTG
>CASGBM010000010.1 GCA_949299615.1 uncultured Eubacteriales bacterium
GGCAAAAAAAGCACAAAAACCTTGCACCTAAACAATTCTGAAACGCTTACAAACCGCTATGCGGCTGCGTTTCAGAATTGTTCAGCAGTCATTAATTAGAGGAATAGTTTTCCAAAGGTAAAAGATAATTTTGCACTAAATCATATCCGTAGTCGGGATCAGGGGCCCAGCGTCCGCCTAATTCTTCGACATATTGAACGGTTCCTGCCCAAGCGGTAGAGGTAACCACGGCATAGCGGTCGTGTGTTTGGCCTGTCGGTTCTTTGCCAAGATAAGCCGCCATATGGTTAAAATGGGCGCGCACGCCGTCATCTGGACTGGAGAAGGTTTCATGGTCTTCGGTCTTATCGCCGTCTGCCTCCTTGGTTTTAATACCAGCCCAGTTATTTTGTTCCGGCACAACGTTGCCGGTATACTTGCCGTAATTCGTTTCTTTTGCCGCTTGCGCATATAATACTTCCGGGCGGATTCCCGTTTCAGCGCCGTATTTCCAATAGAGGTCTGCGATATTGATGTAGCGTTCATGAGCACCCTTTGAAGCGGCCCAGTTTTTTGCCTGTTCTAATGTAACAGTGCTTTCGCCGGCAATCGGTGTCTGACCGGCGGGTTCCTCCGAAAGATCTTTCCCTTCGTGAATCAGTACTGCGCGGTAGAGAAAAACAGCAGCTTCGGCGCGGCTGACAGCGGCTTTGGGCCGGAGCGTGTTGTCGGAACCTTTTAAAATTCCTTTTTCGTATGCCAAAGCAACTTGCCCGGAGAGGGAGGCGGTAATTTCGGCGGCATCGGTAAATGCGCCGTTTAAAATTTGAGGATCGGCCGCCGAAGAATCGAGACCCAGGGCATTTATGAGTGTTGCAGCTAATTCTTCCCTGGTTAAAAGCTGCTCCGGATAAAATTCGTTGATGGGTATATCCGGATTTTTAGGAAAGAAGTCTTTGGAAGCTTCGACAAAACGGAACGACCATCGCATAGAGGGCACGTCTAAATAGGTTTGTGTAGTTGGCTCAGGCGTGCTGTATTCCAGCGCTAAAACCAGCATTTTTGCAAACTGCTCTTTTGTGACCTGAGACTTAGGAGAAAAAATGTGATCTTCCACTCCATTTACCGCGCCTTTGCCGGCTAAAACGCTAATGGCTTCCTGCGCCCATTCAAAGCCATCGGATAAATCATTAAAAGAGATTTCCTGTTCCTTAGGCATAGAAAGGTTCAGGATGGCGTTGCTGCTGGCAGCAATAAATATTGCGGCAACTGCCGCCAGAAAGAGAATCCGTTTAAACATGTTTGCCGTCCTCCATTATTTGCCGCGTGGCTGCGGCAGTAATTTGTTTTCTTTTGCACTGATTGCAGCGGTGCAATTTTGCGTCTTATCAGTCTATTTACCATACTATATGAGAAATGGTACAAGTTTATGATAAATTATGGTTATTTTTAAAAAATGGTTTTACCCATCCTGTACTGACGGCAAAGGAAAACTGGTTTTAATAAGAAATCGCCGCAGCTTTATAAGCTGCGGCGAATATAAAACGAATGAGTTTTATTTTTTACCGTTTTGCAAGAACATCGGTCTCATAAGCGCTGATTTTACCATATAAATCATGGTCAGAAGCAACGCCGCATTCTTTGCAATATTGATTCCAAACTGCGCCGAAGGGCATGGTTTTCATTTCTTCCTGCTTGATCATGAGTTCTGTAAATTTACTTTCGTCCTGCAACTTTTTAAGAGCGGCGTTTGGCGTGCACAGGGCAGAAAGCAAAGCTTTTTGCCAGCTGCGGAATCCCACAGCCCAGGCGGCAATCCGGTTAATGCTAGCATCGAAAAAGTCTAAAGCCATATAAACGCGCTCTAATGCGTCACAGCGGACAATTTCTTTCGCCATCTCTTTTGTCTCGTCATCAAACAGCACAGCGTGGTCAGAATCCCAGCGCACGCCGCGGGTAATATGTAATGCAATTTCAGGGTAGAAGCAAAGCAGAGCGGGAATTTTGTCTGAAACCACTTCGGTCGGATGATAGTGCCCATTATCCATGAGCGGAAGGCAACCGTCGTGCGTAGCTGCAAAAGTAAGAGCAAATTCTGCGCTGCCGGATGTGAAGGATTCCACACCGATTCCAAATACTTTTGATTCTACGCAGGGTTTCACTTTGTTTTTATCAAAAGGCTCGGACAAAATTTCTTCAATGGATTCTTTATAGCGCATTCTCGGACCCATGCGGTCAGCCGGAATGTCTTTAAAGCCATCGCCTGTCCAGATATTCATGACACATGGAATGCCGGTCTCTTCCGCAAAATACTGAGAAATCCGGATACATGCCTTGCCGTGCTCAATCCAAAATTTTCTGGTTTCTTCATCCGGGCTGGAGAGCGTTAAACCGTCCTTTACTTTTGGGTGAGAGAAAAATGTGGGGTTGAAGTCGATTCCCATGTTACGCGATTTAGCAAATTCAACCCATTTTTTAAAGTGTTTTGGTTCTAGTTTGTCTCTGTCAACGTGTTCGCCGTCTTCAAAGATGGCGTAGCAAGCATGCAAATTCAGTTTCTTTTTTCCAGGGCAAAGGGAAGCTGCCTGATCAATGTCATCCATCAGTTCCTGAGGGGTAGCTGCCTTTCCGGGATAGTTTCCCGTAGTCTGAATTCCGCCTGTCAGCGGTCCTTCCTGATCATAACCGCCAACGTCATCCCCTTGCCAGCAGTGCAGGGAGACAGGAATATTTTTTAGTTTTTGGATTGCCATATCGGTATCAACGCCAATGCTTGCGTACATTTCTTTCGCAATTTCATAATTCTTTTGGATCAATGAATCCATGTTGAATCCTCCTTTTCATTCTTAGGTAATAAAACTATTTCTATTATACTATTTTTGTTTTATGACTTCAATAGGAAAAAAAGATAAATTTATGTTTTTTTTCCTTTATTTTTTACTGATTTTGATTGAAAATCTGTTCAATTATACATAATTCGTATACATAATATATATTAGGAAGGAAAAAATTACCGCGTATTTTTTCTCACTTTTTTGGAACTTTACCCTCCCCCGAAACGTTTAATTACTTGTGAGCCAAGCGAAGCTGACAAACGGCATAACCGGCAGAAAACGCAATCTGATCTGCTTTTTACAGATCATGCAGAGATTGCGCAGAAAATCAGCCGAGAGAAAAACACGGATTTATGTAGCTTTGCACAAAGTCTTAATGGAGACATAACAACAAAACGATAAAGAAGATGACAATCTTATAGTATCGTTTGTTTTTTATTACAACATTTATTATGTAAACCTCGAGGGGTTGCCCTTGAGGGGGAAACAGGGAGGTGTCATGTGTTGAGGCAAAAAGGTTTGCAAAAAGAATTTTTCAAAAGCAAATGTACTTCTGACAGCAACGATACATCATACAGCTTACAGCAATCGGAAAGCAGCACAAAAATGAAAAGAACCAGTAAGTTAAATTTTAAGGAGGAATCTTTCATGTCTAAAGCAAGAAAAATTACTTCGTTTCTCGTCGCAGCAGCCATGGCGGCAGGAATGTCTCTGACATCCTTTGCAGCGCTTCCGGGTGATGTTGTTGATTCTAAATATGAAGAAGCAATTGAAACGTTAGGTGCGCTGGAAATCATGGTGGGTGACGCAGAGTCCGGCAATTTCCGTCCGGATGAGACGATCAAGCGTTCGGAGTTTGCAAAAGTTGCCGTTGAGGCAATGGGTCTCGGTGAAGTGGCAAAAAGCTCAAACTATCCGACAAAGTATCCTGACGTTGTAGAAAATCACTGGGCAAATGGATATATTAACGTAGCAACCCAGCAGGGAGTGGTAATCGGCGACGATCAGCAGAACTTCCGTCCTGACGATTCTATTAGCTACGCAGAAGCAATGACCATTTTGGTTAGAATCATTGGCCATGAGCCGTCGGCAGAAAGCAAAGGCGGGTTCCCGTCCGGTTATCTGGTAGTCGGTTCACAGAACGGCATTAGCAAAAACGCAACAGCAGCAGCAGACGACAAAGTAGTTAGAGGCATGGTTGCACAGATGACCTTTAACGCTCTGACTGTGGATATGATGGAACAGGTTGGTTTCGGCAACGATGTAAAATATGAAGTTGTTGAAAAAACCTTGCTGGAAGATTATCTGGATACCAGAAAAATCTATGATCAGATTACAGCGATTGGAACCAGCAGTATTAGCGGTACCAGCTCCTTAAAAGATAACGAAGTCCGTTTGGGTGAAGAAGTGTTTGAAGTAGCAGATAAGGCGATTAATAGCGTTCGGAACCTGTTAGGATTTAACGTTGTCGCATATGTACAGGAACAGGATGACGGCGAAGAACAGCTGATCATGGCCCGTGCAGAAAAGAACAAGAATCATTCTCAGAGAATAGCAGCGGATGACATTGAAAGTGTATCGGATGAAAGCACAGTGTATACGCTCGAGTATTGGATTGACAAAGAAAACGACAAAGACACGCAGAAATTGGATATTGCCAAAGATGCGAAGCTGATTTATAACGGAAAAGCAGAAACTTTCAGCGAAGACTTGCTTAAACCGGAAGCAGGACGCATCGTGGCGCTCGACCAGAACAATGATGATGTTTATGAAATCGTGTTCGTAACTGCTACCGAAAATATCGTAGTAGAAGAAGTTGTCGCAAACAGCCACCGTGTAACGGACAAGTACGGCAATCCGTCTCTGGTTTTAGATCCGGACGACAAGGACATTAAGTTTGTCATTACCCGTGGCGGTCAGGTGTTAGAACTGGAAGATCTGGAAGAATGGGATGTTTTGTCTGTTGCTAAGAGCAAAGATAATAAGATTCTTAACATTGAGGTTTCCAGCGAAAGCATTACCGGCAAGGTAGAGGAAAAAGACGGAGATAAAATTTTCATCGACGGTGAAGAATATCAGGTTGCGAAAAACTATACAGAAGACATTAACTTAAATGACGAAGGTACGTTCTATCTTGACGTAGAAGGAAAAATTGCGGCGGTTGACGCAACTACGCTGCTGTCTTCTAATTACGCTTATCTGACGGCTGCCGAGATGAAGAGCGGTTTTGACAAGGTGTTTGAGGCAAAAGTATTCACCAAAGAAGGCGAAACCAAGATTTTGACTTCCGCGGAAAAAATCAAGTTTAACGGAAAATCCGGCGTGCTTGCAGAAGAAGTCATCAGCGGACTAAAGAGCAGCTTTAGAGCAGACGGCGAAGCAGCGGCAAAGGCCGGTTCTGTCGCCGCCCAGCTGATCACCTTTGAAACCAATAAAGACGGCGTGATCACACAGCTTAACACCGCGGTTGACAAAACATCTACTGGTGAAGTGAACAAAAATGTATTCACCAAAAATGTGGAAGAAACTTTAAAATACAGAGAAGCATCCCATAAACTGGGAGATTATAATATCGATGAAAACACCATTGTGTTTGACATCCCGGATGGCAAGACAGATACAAGCGACTTCTCCATTCAGAATATCGACCTGTTTGAAGATGAAAACGAGTATGACGTTTCTATCTTCGACCTGGGTGAAGATATGACTGCGAAAGTTGTCCTTGTAACCAATTCTGAGGGTGCGGCAAATCTCGAAGCTCCGATTGCGGTTATCGACCAGATCACAACCGTTAACAATGCGGATAATGAGACGGTACAGAAGGTATACGCATATATCGGCGGAGAGAGAGTCTCTTACCTGACCGCAGAAGATGATGTTTTGGTAAATGACGAAAGCACACCGCTTACCCGCGGCGATATTGTCCAGATGAAGATTAACAATAAAAACGAAGTAGAAAATGTCCGCGTTCTGTTCGAAGTGGCAGATAAAGAGACAGAAGCAGAAACCAAAGTAAGTGACGACTTAGTAACGGTGTATGGTAAAGTTGTGAAGAAATTTGCTTCTTCCATCAACGTTCAGGTGAACTCTGAAAAGGCGAAAAACTACTCGATCGAAGGCGCTACGGTTTACGAACTGAACACGAACAAAGCGAACAACGCGATCAAAGTAGTAACTCCTGGCGACATCGCTCAGTACGATGAATTGGATCCGAGCCGTGTGTTCATCAAAATCTACAAAGATGCGGTTCAGGAAATTGTCATCGTAAAATAAGAAATATTATATTAGCCAGCCAACCAAATTAATATATCACACAACCTCCAAGGGAGCCGCGCCAATGGTGCGGCTCCTTTCCTGCTGTGTGGTGGTGTGGATGGACTGCGATACGAGCCAAAAAGCAAAACGCCATGCCTGTATGCGGCAATGGAATTTTTGCAGAATTGTGAGGAAACGGCGCATTAGTACCCTGTTTCTTAGTATGTTGCAAATGCTGCATGAATTTATATAGTTCGTCTGCGGGGACGATACCTTCCCCGCTGTTAATGGGTTGCCTCAGGCTTAGTCCCGTTCCTCCCTAGGTCCTCTTTTTCTGTGAAGAAAAAGAGGCAAAAAGTCATTTAAGGGGATACCCCCTTAAAGATCCCCAACGGGCAGTATACTGTCGTGCGGGGTTGCTTCCTGCGGAACAAACCCATCATCGCCATATTGCGTCACCGATGTTACGCAGTAAAAACCGGTTGTAACTTCCGGGATTGTTCATTGATTGCAAAATACAATGGAAAAATGAAGTTTTGTTTATGCGCTTCGTTTAGCAAATACTTTTAAATCCGCACATCCTTCGTAGGGTGC
This sequence comes from uncultured Eubacteriales bacterium, assembly GCA_949299615.1. GTDB lineage: Bacteria > Bacillota > Clostridia > UBA1381 > UBA9506 > RGIG1666. The sequence continues at coordinate 6,663 of CASGBM010000010.1, forward strand.
GGCGCTTGGTGCGCACCGCAGGTTTCGCACAGTGCCGTGGATGTAATACGGGACGCCCGCGCGCCGTCCCCTACAAATTATATTTATTAATTGTGTGCAAAAGTAAGTTTTATAAAAAATTATTTTATTTCTTGTTCAAGATTTTTAAAAATGTCATCGTTAAAGAAGTCGATGAGATTAATTTCAAGACCATCACATATTTTTTTAATTGTAGATATTGTAGTGCTATGGTTTCTTCCGCTAACAATATTATTGAGAGTGGACTGGGTGATTCCGGACAGTGTAGATAATTTGTTGACCGTAATGTTATTTGCATCGCAAAGGGCAAAAATCCTTAAACGTACAGCTTCATGAATATCCATAATATCACCGCCTAACTATAAAGAGTTAATCATAGAATAACCAATTATAATTAAAATAGTTAACTCAAAAGAGCTGACTTTTAAATAAATTGTGTTATAATAAAAAGTGGATGATATAATAAGATTTAACAAAAAAACGGAATGGACTTCAGTCCATTCCGACAGCAGAAAAGCAAATTAAAATATTTTTTTAATAAGAGTGATAGGGGTAGCAAAAAAGCGTTGCTTTTTTGGGAGAAGGAGGAACAGTGTAGCAAGTAATTGATTTTTTTGAGAAACAAAAAAATCGGAACAAGCGAAACTTGTTCCGACGTGGAGCGGGAAACGAGATTCGAACTCGCGACGTTCACCTTGGGAAGGTGACGCTCTACCACTGAGCCACTCCCGCTTATGCTATCCATTATAGCATGCAGCTCATAGTTTGTCAAGTAACCTAATCTTTGTTTTTAATGGATTTTATCCAGGCTTCGAACATGTCCTCTGCGGATTTTCTTTGAGAAGGGGTGAGTGAATTATAATGTTTGACAATGGGGCTGTTATCAGAGGCGTTGACATGTCCGGACACCAAATAATCCATGCTTTCACCGAGCACAGAACAGATTCGGGATAAAGTTTGAACGGATAGGCCCTTTTCACCCCGTTCGATCATGCCGTAAAAATTGAGAGAGATTCCTACCATCTCCGAAAGCTTCTCCTGGGTTAACAGTTTGTTTTTTCTTGCCAGTTTAATGCGTTCGCCCATTGCTTTTGCATCTAAATTCTTTTGATCCATACAAATCACTCCTAAGTTTATTTTTTATAGCGGCGCTTTTTAGCATGCAGTTTTGCTATAGCTGGGGCAAAGCCGCTGAATCATTCATGATATAATCATAATTATACACACTTCCAGTGTAGAATATAATCAACTAAGAGTTGACATAAATAACCATAAGGGTATATAATGGTTATAAAATGAGGAAGGGGGCATTTTTATGGAATGGGAAGACGAATTTAAGCTTGACCTGTTGCAAACTGAAATGGACCGGATTGCTTCTACCAATAAAACCTATTTAAAACTGGAAAAAGAGCGGCAGGATTTATTGTTGGAAATGAAGCAAAAATTAAATCAAACAGAGTATGAACTTGTGGAAAAACTGGTAGATATAACGGAAATTCAAAACTTTTTAATGATCCGTGCAGTTTTGCGGATTGGTTTAGTATAACACGAGGTTGCGTGCGGAGCAAAGAATTATCTTTGCTCCGTTTTTTTATGCGGACAAGCATTTTTCCATTCCCAATGGAAAAGTACGGCAAATTCTTTCTATTAAATTTTGTAAATCCTTAACATATTTTTTTCATCTTTTCACATATTTAAAAAAGAAAGGTTTTAACAGGAAATTCATTTCATATAAATTTACATACCTTTTAAAAATTTTAGTTATATTTTCCTTTATTTTATCATATATATAATAGTTGTAGTTTAAAATAATTATTAGAAAAAACAGGCAGTGACACAATTTGTGACAAACAGAGAAAATAAAATAAAATTTTACAAATTTTTAGAATATTTATAATGCTGATTGGATTTGTTTTGTACAATTAGCATAAATTTATAAAAAAATAAATGAAAATTTAATGAAAGAAACATAAATCATGGAAAAATAAAAGCGGGGCGGTGAAAATATTTGACAAAAGAAAGGTTACAATCGGACAGAAAAGTGCAAGATAAGGAAATAGAACGATTTTTAAATGGCAGTCAATACCGGGCGGACGCCTTTTTGGGATGCCATCGGGAAAATGATCGGCATATATTTCGCGTTTGGGCGCCGCATGCGGCAAGCGTTGGCGTTGCCGGTGACTTTAACGGCTGGTCGGCAGAAAGCCATCCGATGCATAGAATGGGAGAATCGGGAATTTGGCAGACGGAAATAGGCGGGCTCAAGGAGTTTGACACCTATAAATATGCAATCAAAACTGGGGACGGCAGAATGGTTTTAAAGGCAGATCCCTATGCGGTCCACATGGAAACGCGCCCCGGCACTGCCTCTAAAATTTATGACCTGTCCGGTTATTGCTGGCATGATGATGCCTGGCAGGAAAAAAAGAGAAATGCAGATCCTTTGCACGAGCCGATTAATATCTATGAAGTGCATCTGGGTTCGTGGAAAAGACACGGCGACGGTAATTTTTATTCCTACCGTCAGCTTGCGGAAGAGCTGATCCCGTATGTGAAGCAGATGGGCTATACGCACGTAGAGCTCATGCCGGTTTCAGAATATCCCTACGACGGTTCGTGGGGGTATCAGGTGACCGGCTATTATGCACCAAGCTCGCGCTATGGCACGCCGAAAGACTTTATGGAGCTAGTTGACCGGTTTCATCAGGCAGGGATTGGGGTCATTATCGACTGGGTGGTGGCGCACTTCCCGAAAGATGAAAACGGGCTGTATGAGTTTGACGGGGAATGCTGCTATGAATATGAAGACCCTTTGAAAAAAGAACATCCGGACTGGGGTACGCGGATTTTTGATTATGGCAGGCCGGAGGTAGTGTCTTTTCTTATATCGAACGCTTTGTATTGGATTCGAGAGTATCACGCCGATGGGATCCGGGTGGACGCAGTTGCGTCTATGCTGTATTTGGATTACGGAAAGCAAAACGGGCAGTGGAGGCCAAACTGCGACGGCGGGCGTGAAAATTATGAAGCGGTAAAATTTTTGCAGGAGCTAAACCGTGCGGCGTTTTGCCTGGAGCCCGGCGTTTTGATGATAGCGGAAGAATCTACGGCGTGGCCAATGGTCACAAGACCGGCAGAAGACGGCGGATTGGGCTTTCTTTTCAAATGGAATATGGGCTGGATGAACGATATGCTTTCGTATATGTCGGTGGATCCATATTTCCGCAAAGGCTGCCATAATAAAATTACATTTTCCTTGACCTATGCGTTTTCAGAAAATTATATTTTGCCGCTTTCCCATGATGAGGTGGTGCACGGCAAAGCATCGCTGATTGAAAAGATGCCTGGGGAGTATGAGCAAAAGTTTGCCAATTTGCGCGCGTTTTTGGCATATCAAATTGCGCATCCCGGAAAAAAACTGCTTTTTATGGGGTGCGAGTTTGCACAGTTTATAGAATGGAATTATGCACAGGGGCTTGACTGGCTGCTGCTGGACTATGACATGCACAGGAAATTTCGGGATTGTGTCCGCGACCTCAATTTTTTGTATCAAAAGACGCCGGCGCTTTATGAGGTGGACGACAGCTGGGATGGATTTCGCTGGATAGCGGCGGACGATAAGGAACAAAACATTATTGTATTTCGGAGAATGGATCAAAAGGGGGAAGAGCTGATTGTGGTATGCAATTTTTCTCCGGTCTGCCGCGAAGAATATCGAATCGGCGTTCCGTATCCCGGCAGCTATAAACAAATATTTTCAACCGATGAGGAACGGTATGGCGGACGGGGAATGAAAAATCCGGTGTTAAAGAGCAAAAAAATACCATACCATGGGGAAAAACAAAGCGTAGAAATGGTAATTCCCCCGATGTCAACTACTTTTTTTCAAGTAGAAAAAAGAAAAAAACCAAGCAAGAAAGAAGCGGCAAAGCCGCAGAAAAATGGGGTGTGAAAATGCAGAAAAAGAAAAAATGTATTGCCATGCTGCTCGCCGGAGGACAGGGGAGCAGACTTGGGGTCCTGACAAAAAATATTGCAAAGCCTGCAGTTCCTTTTGGCGGGAAATATCGGATTATTGATTTTACCTTATCGAATTGTGTCAATTCCGGGATTGACACGGTTGGGGTGCTGACGCAGTATAAGCCGATGGAATTAAACGAGTATATTGGAAACGGGCAGCCCTGGGGGCTTGATCGCAACAGCGGCGGGGTGCACATTCTGCAGCCGTTTACAAAAATTAAATCCAAAGAATGGTACAAAGGGACGGCAAATGCGATTTACCAGAACGAATTATTTATTGAGCAGTATGAGCCGACGCATGTGCTGGTATTGTCGGGAGACCATATTTATAAAATGGATTATGCTAAAATGCTGGCAGAGCACGAAAACAACCATGCCGACTGCACCATAGCGGTTATTGATGTACCGCTCAGTGAAGCATCGCGCTTTGGTATTATGAACACGCGTGAAGATGGAAGCATTTATGAATTTGAAGAAAAACCAAAGGAGCCGAAAAGCACAAAAGCATCTATGGGCGTTTATATTTTCCGCTGGGATGTCATGAAAAAATATTTGGAGCAAGACAGCAAAGACGAAAATTCGGATAATGATTTTGGGAAAAATATTATTCCTGCCATGCTTTCCGATGGCTGCAATATGCATGCGTATGCGTTTGGAGGATACTGGAAGGATGTCGGGACGATCGAGAGCCTTTGGGAGGCAAACATGGATTTGCTCAGCGGAGACAGCGCGCTGAGTCTGGAAGATAATGAATTAAAAGTGTATGCCCGCAACTATGATTGCCCTCCGACATACATTTTTGAAGGGGCTAAAATTTCCGGAGCCATGATCACAAAAGGCTGTGAGATAAAAGGGTGTGTGGAAAATTCCATTATTTCCAGCGAATGTATTATAGGTGAAGGCGCTGTGATTAAAAATTCCGTTTTGTTTCCCGGAACGGTAGTTGAACAAAATGCGGAAGTTAATTTTGCCATATTAGGAACCGGTGTGCACATCGGAGAGGGAGCAAAAGTCGGGGAAACAGATTTTTCCGCCGCAGAAAAGAAAAAGCAGAAAATAACGGTTTTAGGAAGCCGGTTTTTGTTGGAAGCAAATGGAGCGGTGCAGGCAGGCGAAATGCTGGAGGCACAGTCTTAACAAGAGAAGGGAGCGGGAAAAATGGAATTGATGGGAATTATATTTTCCAACATATACGACGAACATTTGGGAGAAGTGACCAAGCAGCGTACGCTGGCTTCACTTCCGTTTGGCGGGCGGTATCGGCTGATTGATTTTGTGCTTTCCAATATGGTCAATTCTGAAATTACCAATGTCGGCGTGATTACAAAATCAAACTATCAGTCGCTGATGGACCATTTAGGAAAAGGAAAAGAATGGGACTTAGACAGAAAAATAGACGGTTTGTTCATCCTGCCGCCGTTCGGCACAGGCCAGAAAACGGTATACCGGGATAAAATCGAAGCGCTGTGGGGAGCAAAACGCTATTTAGAGCGCTCCAATGAAGAATATGTCTTAATGTCAGATTCGAACATTATTTGTTCCATTGATTATACAGAGGTTTTAAAACAACACATTTTAGCGAAAGCTGACATCACGATGGTCACCCGAAAAGAAGAGATAAAGGATAAAAGCAATATCAAAGGAATCGCGGTAAAAACGAATACCAGACGCAGGGTGACTGATGTGCTGGTCAATTATAACCGACCCGGGATAGAGCAATGCGGCATGGGAATGTATCTTTTAAAGCGAAAGCTGCTTTTAGAACTGCTCGAGGAAGCAAATTCTTATAATTTACTTGATTTTGACCGGGATATTATCCAGGCAAAACATAAAAAACTAAAAATCATGGTGTGGGAACACAAGGGGACGGCGCTTCGGATTGACAGCACGCAAAGCTATTTCGAAGCGAATATGGCGCTTTTAGACAAAGAGGTGCGAGATGCCGTTTTTCGGGGCGAGGGCTTTGTATACACCAAAGTGCGGGATGAGGTGCCGACGTATTACGGAAGAAAAAGCGAAGTAGAAAATTGTTTAATTGCCGATGGCTGCCGGATCGAAGGCAGGGCGGAAAATTGTGTGTTGTTCCGCGGCGTTACGGTTGCGGAAGGCGCAGCCGTGAAAAATTCCATTTTAATGCAGGATACGCATGTGGGTAAAGATGTGAGCCTGGATTATATAATTACGGACAAAGAAGTGGAAATTACCGACGGGAGAATGCTGATGGGCGCGCCGCAGCACCAGATCATCATTAACAAAGGGAAAATCGTATAAAGGGGTGTTAAGATGAAAGTTTTGTTTGCAACATCAGAATGTGCCCCGTTTGTAAAAACAGGCGGGCTGGGGGATGTTTCATCTGCGCTTCCTAAAGCGCTCGCCCATATGGGCGCGGAGGTTTGCGTTGTTTTGCCGTATTATCAGAGCGTGCGCAAAAATTATGAGCATCAGCTTGAATTTGTCACTTATTTTGATGTCCCGCTGAGCTGGCGGCACATTTACTGCGGTGTGTTCCGCTGCCGGATGGAAAATGTGACGTACTATTTTATTGACAATGAATACTATTTTCTGCGCGGCTCCGTTTACGGGGATTATGATGACGGAGAACGCTATGCTTACTTTTGCAAGGCCGTCCTGGAAATGCTGCAGCATATCGGGTTTTATCCAAATGTAATTCATGCCAATGACTGGCAGTGTTCGATGATCCCTCTGTTTTTAAAAGGTTTTTATCAATCCATTCCTCAATATGCCGGTATCAAAACCATGTTTACGATACATAATATTGAGTATCAGGGAAAAGTATCGTACAGTTTTTTAAAAGAAGTTTTGGGGATGGATGACTATTATATGCGCTTTTTAAATTTTGGCGGCTGTATTAATCTGATGTTTTCTGCGATTGTTTTAGCGGACAAAGTCACCACGGTTTCCAAAACTTATGCAGAGGAAATTAAAAATTCTTATTTCGGGCATGGCCTTGATGAGGTTCTAAACGGGGTATCGTATAAATTCTGCGGCATTACAAACGGGATTGATCCGCAGGTGTTTGATCCCCACAGCGATCCTTGCCTGTACCACCGCTTTGGTGTAAAATCCATGGCGGGCAAAAAAATTGGGAAACGAAAGCTTCAGAATGCCCTGGGGCTCAATGCGGATACGGATACGGCAGTACTTTCCATGGTGACGCGCTTGGTGGCGCACAAGGGTCTGGATTTGGTGGAGTGTGTACTGGATGATATTTTAAAAAGACGGATACAGATTGTCATTTTAGGAACCGGCGACCGGCGGTTTGAAGAAAGGTTTTTAGCCGCCGCCGCACGGTATCCGGGGCAGTTGTCTGCCAATATCCGATTTGACGCAAAGCTTGCCAATCAAATTTATGCAGCTTCTGATTTGTTTTTAATGCCGTCGGCGTCAGAACCGTGCGGCTTGGCGCAAATGATCGCCATGCGCTACGGCGCGCTTCCCATTGTGCGGGAAACGGGAGGCTTAAAAGATACGGTTTGGCCGATCAATCCGCAGACCGGGGAGGGGAGGGGCTTTACGTTTCAAAGCTATAACGCGCATGATATGTTAGACGCCATTGACCGCTCCTTAGATCTTTATTATAATCACAAAGAGGTTTGGAAAAAGGTGATGTACCAGAACATGCAGGAAGATTTCAGCTGGGATAATTCGGCGCGGCAATATCTAGCCATATATGAATCTATGTAGGCAAATGCCTGGAAAGGACAGGAAAAACGGATGGAATACAGCAAAGATACGCTAAAACATCTTATGAATGAAAAAATACTGCGCCATTTTGGCTGCGAAGCCCAAGAGGCGACAAAACAGCAGATTTATCGGGCTGTTTCAGCAGTGGTGCGCGATATTTTAATGCAAAAGCGCTCGGTTTTTGAACGAAATGTGCGCGCAAAGGGAGCAAAGCGCGTGTATTATATGTCAATGGAATTTTTGGTAGGAACGTCTCTGCATAATAACCTTTATAATCTGGGGCTGGAAGAAGCAATGGGCGAAACGGTAGCAGATTATGATACGGATTTACAAACGCTGTATGAAATGGAGCCGGACGCAGGGCTTGGAAACGGCGGCTTGGGGCGGCTGGCATCATGCTATATGGACGCGGCGACGACACAGCAAATTCCGTGTACCGGTTTTTCTATCCGCTACGAATTTGGCATTTTCAAACAAAAAATCGTAGACGGATGGCAAATGGAATTTCCGGACAATTGGCTGGAAATGGGCGACGTTTGGCTTGTGCCCAGAGAAGATGAGGCGTTTGAGGTTAAATTTGACGGAAAAATTACGGAGCACTGGGAAAACGGCGTCAACCGCGTAGAATATACCGAATATAATACCGTGATCGCAGTTCCGTATGACATGATGATTTCCGGTTTCCGCTGCGAAGCCGTTAACGACTTGGTTTTATGGGGAGCAAAATCTCCCAATCAATTGGATATGGATTTGTTTTCCCGGGGCGAATACGTCAAATCCATGGAGCAAAACGCCATGGCGGAAGCAATATCCAAAGTGCTTTATCCGGCGGATGACCATTATGAAGGAAAGGCGCTCCGCCTAAAACAGCAGTATCTGCTGGTGTGTGCCTCGCTGCAAAGCATTTTACAGCGGTTTATGAAGGAGTACGGCGACATCCGACGGTTGCCCGAGCAGGTAGCAATCCATATTAACGATACGCATCCATCGCTTTGTGTTCCCGAACTTATGCGGATTTTGCTGGACGAACACCATTTGGCTTGGGAGGATGCGTGGGATATTGCCTGCCGGACGCTGGCATATACGAACCACACCGTGATGAGCGAAGCGCTGGAGCGGTGGCCGGAGCCTTTGTTTGCCGAAAAGCTTCCGCGCATTTATCAGATTGTGCGCGAGATTGACCGCCGGTTTAACCTGCTTTTAAACGAGCATTACAGCGGCGATCATGCAAAACTGAATTATATGCAGATTGTTGCCAATTCGCAGGTAAAAATGGCAAATTTGTGTCTTGCATGCTGTCACAAGGTAAACGGTGTTTCCAAACTGCACAGCGATATTTTAAAAAATGACGTCTTTCATGATTTTTATTATATCATGCCGGACAAGTTTACCAACGTCACAAACGGGATTGCTTACCGCCGCTGGCTTTGCCAGGCCAATCCGGAACTAACTGCATTTTTAAAAGAATTGATCGGCGACGGCTTTGTCTATGACGCACGGCAGCTGGAAAAATTAATGGAATATCAGCACAACCGTAACGTATTAAATGAATTACAGAAAATAAAATTAAAAAACAAACTACGTTTGACGGAATATATCAAAGAACACAACGGAATTAATGTCGACCCTGCTTCTATTTTTGACGTGCAGGTAAAGCGCCTGCATGAATATAAGCGTCAGCTGTTAAACGTCCTGCATATTATGTATCTCTACCGGCGTCTGCTGGCAAATCCGTCAGCGGAAATTCAGCCGCGGACATTTATTTTTGCGGCCAAAGCCTCTGCCGGCTATGTGATGGCAAAGCAGATTATCCGTCTCATTAACATGGTGGCGAAGGAAGTAAATGCAAACCATCAAACGCGCGATCTTTTAAAGGTGATTTTTTTAGAGGATTACCGCGTTTCGCTGGCGGAAACCATTATCCCGGCGGCAGAAATATCGGAGCAGATTTCGGTTGCCGGCAAAGAAGCTTCCGGCACAGGCAATATGAAACTGATGATCAACGGGGCGGTTACGCTGGGAACGCTGGATGGTGCCAATGTGGAAATTCGGCAGCAGGTAGGCGACGATAACATTTTTCTTTTCGGTTTGACCGCAGAAGAAGTAGTCAAATTGTGGCAAAGCGGGTATCAGCCGATGGCAATTTATCAGTCCAATCCAGACGTCAAAATGGTGGTTGATTGGCTGGAGCGCGGCGTATCCGGAGTGAATTTTTCTGATATTGCCTATTCGCTGACACAAGGCAGTTACGGAAGCGCTGACAGCTATATGACCCTGGCAGATTTTGATTCCTACAGGCAGGCGCATGAACGGATTTTAAGCACTTATGCCGATCAAGATACATTTAACGCAATGTCTTTGGTAAACATTGCCAAAGCGGGCATTTTTTCGGCAGACAGAGCAGTAGAAGAATATGCAAACAGAATATGGAATGTGAAACCGGTGAAATGGTAAAACAGGGAGAATCGAAATGATATTGTTGTTTGACAGCAGAAATACAGAGTTTAAACGTCCTTTTGGTTGTGTGCCCTTGGGTGCAGAGCTGTGCATTACGGTTTATGTACAGCCAAAAAATTCGGAGGCATTTCTCTTGTTTCGGCGCGACGGGGAAGAAGAGAAATGGATTCCTATGAACCGCATGGGCTCAAAAAAGGAATACGGTATTTTTACCGCGGCGGTTTCTGGTTTGTCTGCGGGGCTTTCGTTTTACCGTTTTTGCCTGCGCAGCGGCGGCAAGGAAACGATATTCGGCAAAGGTGCGTTTAACGAACCCGAGCAAAATGGGCAAAATGCATGGCAGGTGCTTTGCTATGACCCTTCTTCGCATGCGCCGCAGCCGTTTTGCGGAGCGGTGTATTATCAGATTTTTCCGGACCGCTTTTACCAGGAGGGAACCTGTGATTTAAGCGAAAAACTGACGCCATACTGGATTCATGAAAACAAGTCTGATGTGCCGCAGTATCAGCCCGATGAACATGGGGAGATTAAAAACAATGATTTTTTCGGAGGCAATCTGCGCGGGATCCAAGCCAAATTGGACGATCTGGATGAGCTCGGCGTCCGGGTGCTTTATCTTACGCCTATTTTTATGGCTTACTCCAATCACAGGTATGATACCGCGGATTATCTCAGGGTGGATCCCATGCTTGGGACAGAAGATGATTTTCGTGCACTTTGCTGCAAAGCGCACGAAAAGGGAATGAAAATAATTTTAGACGGCGTATTTTCCCACACGGGAGACAACAGCGTATATTTTGACCGGTACGGGCATTTTGGCAACGGGGCGGTCAGCAACCCAGTTTCCCCATACCGCTCATGGTACCGTTTTACAAATTATCCGAATGACTACGAATGCTGGTGGGGGATACGCACCTTACCATGCGTGGAGGAACTCAACCCGTCTTATTTAGAATATATGATTACCGGACGCGATAGCGTCATTCGGCATTGGCTCAGGCTTGGCGCGGACGGCTACCGGCTCGATGTAGCCGACGAACTGCCCGATGAGTTTTTGGAACTGCTGAGAAATGCGGTGAAAGAGGAAAAAGAAGATGCGGTTATTATCGGCGAGGTCTGGGAGGACGCCTCGAATAAAATTAGTTACGGCAAGCGGCGCAAATATTTTTACGGAGCAGAATTAGACGGCGTTATGAATTATGTTTTCCGCGGAGCAATCATTGATTTTGTGACAGGTGTAATCAGCGCGCAGCAGTGGATGGAGCAGGTGATGCAGCTGGTTGAAAACTATCCTGCCGAGGCGCTTAGTTGTTCTTTAAACTTACTCTCAACACATGACACCGGGAGAATTTTGACGGTATTAGCGGGTACGGATGGAAACCAAATGAGCCGGGATGAGCGGGCAAGGGCAAAACTGGACGAAAAACAATATGAACTGGGAGTCAAGCGCCTTTTTGCGGCGGTTTTTTTGCTGTTTACTCTGCCGGGCAGTCCCTGTATTTATTATGGGGATGAAATTGGTATGCAGGGGTATGAAGACCCGTTTAACCGCCGGTTTTATGAATGGGATTCTGGAGATAAAAGCATTCATGAGATTTTCAAACGGATGGCAAAGGTAAAAAACACGTCGCGTGCACTGCAAGTTGGAGAAATGGAGCCGTGTTTTGTCACAGAAGGGTTTGTTTCCTTTTATCGAAAATACAAAGGCGAATCCTTGCTGTGCGCGGTGAATTGTTCCTGCCGGCCAGTAACGCTTCCGGTTTCCTGTGCGGGTGTATTAGAAGGAATGCGCTATCTAAAAAATGATAAAAAAATAACCCTGCTTCCGTTTGGAAGCGGGGTGTTTCAAACCGGTTAATCCGAAAGGCGCGTAAGCGCTTTTACGGCTTTGCCTAATATGGTAACCTCCGATTTTTCATACTGCTCCGGCGGAATTTTGCCGGAGGAGACAAGCGTTATTTTTCCTTGTTTCTGAGAAAGATACCGAACCAGCCGGCCTTTTTCCTTAACCGTCACCGCGGCGAGCTCACCGTCAGATACGGAAGACTGTTTTTGGCATAAAACGAGATCGCCCTGATGCAAATGCAGAGATTCCAGCGCATTGTCCCCCAGCTGAATCAGGAAAAAATCTCCTTCTCCAAGCAAAGGTCGCGGAATGGAAACCGTATCGGAGACAAGGTCTTTTGCCCCGGAATAATACACTTTTATAACAGCCTGCTCGCTCTCTTGCAGTTTTGCCTCATGAACGGCAGCCGGTTTTCCTAAAATAATATCAACGCTGGTATCCAAAATTTGGGCGAGACGTTCTAAAGTGGCAAAGGGAGGAGTAGAATAACCGCTTTCATAATTGCTGATGGTTGTTTTGCGCACACCTAATTTCTGGGCTAAATCTTCCTGCGTCAAGCCCTTTTGTTTTCGCAGCCGTTTTAAATTAATATTAAAATCGCCCATGCTACATCCTCTTTCTTTTTGTAAAAATAGATAACGAAAAGTCTGCTGTTACAATTGTGCCGGCGCGATGTGTACACAGATCCGTAAGACCGTTTATAGCGTATATCCTTTCATGTTGCGGCTAAATCATCGCTTCAATTATTATTATAGCAGAAATTTCGGCGTAATACAAGAAGAATAAACTGTATTTATAGGATTGCCGCAAGTGACAAACGTCACTTGCGGCAAACCTATATGTATGCGCAATAACTCGAATGAAAAATTAAAATCTTATCCAGCGCCAGTTCCAGTTAATGTTCTAAAAGATTTTTCACAGATTCGCGTTCCACAATCTGCCCCTTTAAATCCTTTACCGGCATGCTGCACCCCTGAATATGGCTAATCAGCATCCGGCAGCCTAAGCGGCCGTCTTCATATCCTTCCGTTTTATACGTAGTCAGAGGAGGCGAGGTATAGGCGGAAATGAGCAAGTCATCAAACCCAACAATGGAAATGTCTTTGGGAACGCAGAGACCAGCGCTGTAAGCGGCGCTCAGCGCGCCAACGGCAATCCAGTCGCTGTTGCAGACAACGGCAGTTAGTCCCAAACTGCGTGACAACAGTTCATGCATGGCGGTGTTTCCGGTTTCAATAATAAATTTATTGCTGTCAAACCAAGCAATCCTGTTTTCGTTATAATCCAATGAAAGCTCTTGGCAGGCGCGGACATACCCCGCATGAATATCCTGATTTTTTCGCGTGCCGCGGGCAATTAAACCGATGTTTCTGTGTCCCTTTCGGTAAAGATAGCGCATCATTTCATATCCGGCTTGCGCAAAATCAAAGCGCAGGGCGCCGGCTTCTCCGGTGTCCTCCCGCTCCTTCCCAATATAAAACACTGGGGTATTGCTCCGCGCAATTAAAGCGATAATTTCTTCGGAAAAACGCAGAAAGGTGATAATACCGTCCACATTACGTTCTAAAAGCCGGGTCATATGTTCCGGATCGTCTTCATATTGGTAAATAAGCGCAGCATAGCCGTGCTCATTGGCTTCATCACATATGCCCCGGAACAATTCGGAAAAAAACGGGTTCGTAACGTCATTTACCACAAAAGCAATGGTATAAGAAGAGCGGGTACGGAGGCTTTTGGCAATTACATTGGGGACATAGTTTAATTCTTTAATTGCATACAGCACCTGTTTCCTCGTTTCTTCCGTTACGTTTTGGCTTCCGTTCACCACGCGCGAAACTGTGGCGGTTGATACGCCTGCCAGGCGGGCAACGTCATTTCGGGTAGCCATTTCATTCCTCCTTATTGATAATAGCTTCTTCTGTTTGCATATTTTCTTCTTCTGCGGCGTCTGCTTTGACGGCGCAGTTCAAACCAACGCAAGACAAGGAGTATGACAACCAAAATTCCCAGCGGAACCATGACCCACACGCTCAGGACATAATGGAAAATGGTCCCGAAAATCATGCGTACATAACTTTTTTTCACTTCATTTTTGCTGATCAAATCAATTTTACCAAGCTGGTTTCCCTCATAGGAGTATGTGATGGTTCCAACCGTTTCTCCTTGTGCAAGCGGCGCCTTTACCTCTTCCGGTATACTCAGCTCCTTTGTCAGATTGGAGGAATCAAATGAAACCGGAAGCAACGCAGTAAGCGGTTCTTTTGCTGTTAAAACAGCCTGATCACCGCCTGCCGCCCATTTGACCTCTTTTGTCGCCATGATTTCTTCCACATCAGAAATGGTCTGGGTTTTAAAATTTTCAAATCCATAGTCAAACAACTCGATCGGTTCCTGAAAGGAGTAATTTATCCCGTTGATATTCGGCGCATCCAAAACGACGCAGATATATGAGGATCCATCTTTTTCCGCACTGGCAACCAAACAGTTTCCGGCGTCAGAGGTGTGGCCGGTTTTAATGCCGGTTGCTGCTGCGTATAGATATTTGCGCCCTTTCATTGGATTGATAAGGGAGTTGTTGTTGGTTAAATTCCGTTCCGTTTTATATTTGTTGGTTGGGGGAATTACATAGGTGGGGGTTGCAACAATTTTTGCAAATAGCTCATTGTCCATTGCTTCATCCGCAAGCAGATAAAGATCGCGCGCTGTAGTGTAATGGTTGTCGTCGTGATATCCGTGCGGGTTGGCAAAGTGCGTGCCGGTCATACTGAGATCTGCTGCCCGTGCGTTCATTTTTTCCACAAAAGCTTCGATAGAGCCGGAGACCTGCTCTGCCAAAACATTTGCCGCATCGTTTGCAGAATGTACCAAAAGCCCATATAACAGCTGTTCTACCGTGAGCTCTTCGCCGGCCAAAATTCCCATATTGCTGCCGTCACGGTCAACGTCAACGGCAACCGGGCTGGCGGTGGCAACCGTAGCAGGATCCAGATTTTCAATCGCCAAAAGCGCAGTCATAATTTTAGTCGTGCTGGCCGGATAGTGCTTTTCATCCGCGTTTTTTTCATACAGTACACGCCCGCTTCCCCTGTCAACTAAAATAGCAGCTGCTGATTTTAGTTCCAGTTCATTTGCGGCAGATGTTTCCTCTTCTTCTCCAAAAGCCGGCAGGCAAAGCTGAAAAATCAGAATGCAGATTCCCAACAGGCTAAATACTTTTTTCATTCCCTTGTCCTCCTAAAACAATTGCCCAAAAGCATAATACTATCTCATCTTAATATTTTACTATGAATGATAAGAAAAATCAACAGAAACACCAAAATTTTACTCGAAAGCCTTGAAAAAAATGTGAAACTATTATATAATGCTTTTAAATGTGGTTTTTTGCAGGAACCGAAAGGATGTAGAAAAATGATTAAAGTTGCCATTGACGGACCGTCCGGCGCCGGGAAAAGTACTGTTTCCAAAGCGGTTGCTAAAAAGCTGGGCTATGTTTATGTCGATACGGGCGCGATGTACCGTGCAGCAGCGCTGGGATGTATTTGCGGAGACGTGGATATTAAAAAGAATCCAAAAGCTGCGGCGGAGATGGTTTCTTATATGAACATCGATATCAAATACAGCGAGGATGGTTCCCAGCTCATTTTCTTGGACCGGGAGAACGTGACGGACCATATTCGAACGCCGGAGGTTTCCATCGGGGCATCGGATATTTCAAAAATCCCTGAGGTAAGGCTGAAACTGGTGGAAATTCAGCGCAGGCTGGGGAATTTAAATAATGTGATTATGGACGGCAGGGACATTGGGACATATGTGTTCCCGGATGCGGACGTTAAGATTTTTTTGACGGCGTCGCCGGAAGAGAGAGCACGCCGCAGACAAAAAGAGCTTTTGGAAAAAGGGCAGAGCTGTTCGTTTGAAGAGGTGCTTGAGGATATGCGCTACCGGGATGAAAATGATTCTACGCGCGCGTTTGCGCCGCTGGTTCCTGCTGAGGACAGTATTCGGATTGAAACGGACGGAATGAGTTTTGAAGAATCGGTGCAAAAAGTTTTGGATACGATAAAAGCGAGGCTGGAAGAACATGTTGTATAAATTGGCGAAAGCTCTGGTTTTTGGTTTTATGCATGTGGTTTTCCGGGTAAAGGTTGTCCATAAAGAAAGGTTTCCGATGGAAGGTCCGGTCATTGTCAGCATAAACCATACCAGCTATTGGGACGTGCCGCTGGTTGCCGCCCTCATGCCGCGCAAGCTCCACTATATGGCAAAGCGCGATTTATTTGACATTCCTGTTTTAGGCGGGTTTATGAAGTGGGCAGGCGCTTTTCCAGTGTCCCGGGACAAAGGGGATATTGGAGCAATCCGGACGGCGCTTGAGGTGCTTTCGGAAGATAAAGTGGTGGCAATTTTTCCGGAAGGACGCAGAGTGTTAAAAGGAATGAAACACTCGGCAAAGCCGGGAGTTGCGCTGATTGCAGAAAAAAGCGGAGCGCCTATTTTACCGGTAGCAATTGGCGGAAAATACCGTCTTTTTGCGCGGATTCCCATTGTAATCGGCGAGCCGGTGTGGGTAAAGCCGCAGGAAAATGGCCGCCTGTCAACGGAGGAGCTCAAAAATATCAGTTCCGGGGTCATCCATTCCATTTTGCAGATGGCAGGTGAAGGGTGATGGAATACGTTGTGGCAAAAACTGCCGGCTTTTGTTTCGGCGTTGCCCGTGCGCTGGATATTGTTTCCGAATGCGCCAAAGACGCAGAAACCAAATACCACACGCTGGGTCCCATTATTCACAATCCGCAGGTGGTAGCGGAACTTGCAGAGGAAGGCATTACGCCGATAGGAACACTGGAGGAAGCTGAAGACAGCGCCTCCATCATTATACGGACGCACGGCGTTGGTCCGAAGGTCTATGAGGAAATGCAAAAACGCGGGCTTTCGTACGTGGATGCGACCTGCCCGTTTGTAAAAAAAATTCATGCAATAGTAAAAGAGCACCATGACGCGGGAGAGAAGATTATTATTATCGGGGACAAAAATCATCCGGAGGTTGTGGGGATTAACGGCTGGGCAGGCGGAGAAGCGCAGATTTTGGGCACAGAAGAAGAGGCGCAGGCCGTTTTAGAAAACGAGATTCCGACCTGTATTGTTGCGCAGACAACATTTAACCAGAATATTTATAAAAAACTTATATTTTTTTTAAAAAAAACTTGCAAAAAAGCGGTACTTTTTGATACAATATGTAGTGCAACACATAAGAGACAGGAAGAAGCGCTCAGTTTAGCTCAGAAAATGGATGCGATGATCGTTCTTGGTGGCAGGAATAGTTCCAACACGCAAAAGCTGTACGACATCTGCAAAAGCGCCTGTCCCGCAACATACTGCTTAGAGTCGATTGACGAGCTGGGCAGTTTGGACATGCTCAATGAGAAACGAGTTGGAATTACTGCCGGAGCCTCTACTCCCGCAGTTATAATAAAGGAGGCAATTAATAAAATGGAAAATCAAGAACAAAGCTTTGAAACACTCTTCGAGGAATCCCTCAAAACTTTAAATACAGGTGATGTGGTTAAGGGTACTGTAATTGAAGTTAGGCCGACTGAGGTCATTGTTGATCTGCAGGTAAAACAGGATGGCATTATCCCTGCGTCTGAAATTTCGGATGATCCGAATGTAACTCCGGAAGAAGTGGTAAAACCGGGCGATGAAATTGAAGTTTTTGTTGTGCGTGTAAATGATGCTGACGGAAACATCATGCTGTCCAGAAGAAAGCTGGATGCAATCCAGACCTGGAACAACGTGGTGAAAGCATTTGAAGAAGGCACCATCCTTTCCGGAAAAATTACGAACGTTGTAAATGGCGGCGTGATCGCTATGTATAAAGGAATAAAAGTATTTATCCCGGCCTCTCTTGCCAGCGAACGCTACTTGAGCGATTTGAGTGAACTGCAGGGCAAAGAAGTGGAATTTAAGCTGATTGATATGAATGAAAAACGCCACCGCGTTGTCGGAAGTGTAAAAGCAGTGCTTTTAGCACAGAAAGCAGAACTGGAAGCAAAATTCTGGGAGAGCGCAGAGGTCGGCCGCAAATACAATGGCGTAGTAAAATCGCTGACAAACTTCGGCGCATTTGTCGATCTGGGCGGTGTGGACGGCTTGGTTCATGTTTCGGAACTGAGCTGGCAGAGAATTAAGCATCCTTCAGAAGTGGTGAGCGTTGGGGATACGATTGAAGTATATATTAAAGATATTAATGAGGAAACAAAGAAAATTTCTCTTGGCTTTAAAAAGGCGGAGGACAACCCTTGGGAAATCGCAAAAAGAACGCTTGCTGTGGATGATACTATCCGGGTTAAGATTGTAAGAATGCTTCCGTTCGGCGCATTTGCTGAAATTATACCGGGTATTGACGGTTTGATCCATATTTCCCAGATTGCAAATAAGAGAATTGCAAAGCCGCAGGATGAACTGGAAATCGGTCAGGAAGTTGACGTTAAAATTGTGGAAATCGATTGGGAAAATAAAAAGATTGGCCTATCCATCCGCGCATTGCTTCCGGAAGAAGCTCCGGTAGAAGAAACACCGGCAGAGGATAAGCCCGAAGAGGAAACACCGGTTCACAAAGAGGAACTGGGCGCAACCATCGGGGAGGCGCTGAATATATCCGTTGAAGAAACAGAAGAATCAAAAGCGGAAGAGGCGCCGGCAGAAGAGGCTGTGCCGGAAGAAACTGTTTCAGAAGAAACAGCTTCGGAAAGCGAAGAAGCAGAAGCCGCCCCGGAAAATACGGAAGAAGCGGAAGCAGCTGCTGAAGAACCTAAGACGGAAGAGTAAGCATTGTAAAAAGCAGGCGCGGCAAGTGCCTGCTTTTTGTATCAGAAGAAATTAATATCGGTAAAGCGGCAAAAGATGATCAGGCACCGTTCACGCGGAGCCTTGCAAAGGGCAGATAGCCGCGATCAACAGGATGAAACAGCGTATGGAGGGATTATAGAATGGGAAAAGCGTTAATTATCGGAGCCGGCGGGGTTGCAAGCGTCGCGGTACACAAATGTTGTCAGAATCCGGAGGTGTTTGAAGAAATTTGTATCGCAAGCCGGACAAAAGCAAAATGCGATGCATTAAAAGATAAGCTTTCCGGCGGAAAAACCAAGATCACAACGGCGCAGGTGGATGCAGACAGCGTGCCGGAGCTGGTGGCTTTGATTAAAAAAGAAAAACCGGATATTGTTTTAAACTTAGCACTGCCATATCAGGATTTGAGCATTATGGATGCGTGTTTGGAAACCAAGGTCGATTATGTAGATACGGCAAACTACGAGCCGCCGGATACGGCTAAATTTGAGTATAAATGGCAGTGGGCGTATCGGGACAAATTTGAAAAGGCAGGAATTACAGCACTTTTGGGTAGCGGTTTTGACCCGGGTGTGACGGGTGTTTTTTCCGCTTATGCGCAAAAACACTATTTTGATGAAATCCATCAAATTGATATTGTTGATGCCAACGCAGGCGACCATGGCTATCCGTTTGCAACAAATTTTAATCCGGAAATTAACATTCGTGAGGTTACGGCCAATGGCAGCTACTTTAAAGACGGAAAATTTATCGAAACTGAGCCAATGTCCATCAAACGGGTGTATAATTTGCCGGAGATCGGACCGAAAGATATTTATCTGCTGCACCATGAGGAAATGGAATCCTTGGCGAAGAACATCAAAGGAATTAAGCAAATCCGCTTTTGGATGACATTTTCGCAGAGCTATCTGACGCATTTAAAATGTCTGGAAAACGTTGGCATGACTTCGATTGAACCAATCGAATATGAAGGAATGCAGATCGTGCCGCTTCAGTTTTTAAAGGCAGTTTTGCCGGATCCGGCTTCGCTGGGACCAAGGACAAAAGGCAAAACAAATATCGGCTGTATTTTCCAGGGGGTAAAAGACGGAAAACCGGTTTGTTATTATGTTTATAATGTCTGCGACCATCAGGAATGTTACAAAGAGGTTGGTTCTCAGGCGATTTCTTATACCACCGGCGTGCCGGCGATGATTGGCGCGGCGATGGTGATGACTGGAAAGTGGAAAAAGCCAGGCGTTTATAACGTGGAAGAATTTGACCCGGATCCGTTTATGGACGCGTTAAACCGGTTTGGTCTGCCGTGGCAGGAAACCTTTACGCCGGAGTTGATTGACTAAAGGAGAAGAAATTGTGCTGGATTTTAACAAAGTTCCAACGCCATGTTATGTGGTGGATGAAGATTTGTTGGAAAAGAATTTAAAACTTTTGCATACTGTCGAGGAGCGGACAGGCTGCCGCATTCTTCTGGCACTGAAAGGGTTTTCCATGTATTCGCTGTTTCACCTTTTAGGGCAGTATCTAAGCGGGGTGACCGCGAGCGGCCTTTTTGAAGCGCGGCTTGGCTTTGAGGAAATGGGAAAAGAAGTCCATGTGTTTTCACCGGCATACAGCCGGCAGGAATTGGAAGATTTGCTCCCCTATGTAGACCATATGGTGTTTAATTCGTTTCACCAGTGGGAGATGTACCGGGAAAAGGTGCAAAACTGCGGAAAAAATATAGAATGCGGCATTAGGATCAATCCTGGGTATTCGGAGATAGAAACCGATATCTATAATCCGTGCTTTCCCGGTTCGCGCCTTGGAACGACGCTGGAAAATTTCCGCCCGGAAAAGCTTGACGGAATTAGCGGGCTTCATTTTCATACCATGTGTGAGCAGGGCGCAGAAACATTGGCAAGAACGGTAGATGTGGTGTGCGAGAAGTTTGGAAAATGGCTGCCGCAGATGAAATGGCTTAACTTTGGCGGCGGACATCATATTACAAAGCCGGGCTATAACGTGGAACTTTTAATCGAAACGATTGTTAAAGTGCAGAAAAAATATGACCTTCAGGTTTATTTAGAACCCGGGGAGGCAGTTGCGCTCAACTGCGGCTTTTTGGTCAGTTCGGTTTTAGATTTTGTGCAAAACGGGGAAGTGTGCAACGCCATTTTAGATACCTCCGCGGCGTGTCATATGCCCGATGTTTTAGAAATGCCATATCGCCCGGAGGTGATTGGAGCGGGAAAACCCGGAGAAAAAATGTATACCTATCGTTTGGGAGGACCGACTTGCCTGGCGGGCGACATCATTGGGGACTATTCGTTTGATCAGCCTCTTGCTGCCGGGGACAAGCTCATATTTTGCGATATGGCGCATTACTCCATGGTGAAAAATAATACCTTTAATGGTATGCCTCTGCCATCCATTGCCCGGTATTCGTTGGAAAATGGGTTGCAGTTGGTTAAACAATTTGGTTATGAAGATTTTAAATCGCGTTTATAATGCTTGTTAATAATAATCAATAATAGGACGCTGCTTTTGCAGCGTCTTCGGCTTTTATATAATGAGAACGATTCATTTCTTATTGAATCCACGCTGGGTCAGGGTACTACGATTTATTTGATGACTGCTGAACAATTCTGAAACGCAGCCGCATAGCGGTTTGTAAGCGTTTCAGAATTGTTTAGGTGCAAGGTTTTTGTGCTTTTTTTGCCA
>CASGBM010000011.1 GCA_949299615.1 uncultured Eubacteriales bacterium
AACTAATAACCAGAAAAGTTAGATTTTAATATATCTATATCTTCCCATTTTCCAGCTTGTCTTAAATTCTTAAAAGCATCTCCCCTAACCATTTTCATATGTATATTACATTTTTTCTATCCAGTTAGAGGAAGCCAATAAGTTATATTATTAGCTATAATATCTTCTATAACTAGTTTAACATGATACCTAAATATTTTTTTAACTATAGAGCTTCTATGATTATCTCCAGTTATATTCGCACATTCTTTACAAGTAATTTTCAATTTCTTATATGGGAAATTACCTAAAATATCCTCTAAATGTAGTTCATTTCCTTCCCCATCATAACTTAAACTATCTTCAAAACTAATTTCTGTTCTCCGTTTCTTATTTTTTCTTAAACATCGATCAAATCAATCAAATGAAGTTCTTCCCGGCTTACGCCCGACTTCATACTGCGAATATATGCTTTTGCCGTATCCAGCGAAGTCAGACACGGGATGGAATGTTCTACCGTTTTACGGCGAATTTTAAACCCATCGCGCCCCGGCTGACGTCCCTTTGTCGGCGTATTAATCACCATATCAAATTTGCCTTCCTGCAAAAGATCGATGATGTCCGGGCTTCCTTCTCCAATTTTCTTCACCACGCTCGCCGCTACGCAATTGCTGTTTAGGTAATGCGCCGTGTTAGCCGTGGCAAACAGGTTATAACCCATTTCTTCAAAATCTTTTGCAATGTCCAGCATTTCCCGTTTGTCATTGTCGCACACCGTGATCAATACATTGCCTTTTCCGGACATTTTAAATCCGGCAGCAAGAAGCCCTTTAAACAGTGCTTCGCCAAAGGTATGTGAAATTCCTAAAACTTCACCCGTGGATTTCATTTCCGGTCCTAAAGATGCGTCTACATCATGCAGCTTTTCAAATGAGAACACGGGAACTTTTACCGCAACGTAATCCCCTTCCGGATGCAGTCCCGTACCGCAGCCCATATCTTTTAGTTTTTCTCCTAGTACGCAGCGCGTTGCCAGGTCTACCATCGGCACATTCGTAACTTTGGAAATGTACGGAACCGTTCGGGAGGAACGCGGATTTACCTCTATAACATACACTTCGTCCTCATAGAGAACAAACTGAATGTTGACAAGTCCCACAACATGGAGCGCCTTTGCCAGTTTTTTCGTGTAATCCACCAGCGTGTCCTTGTGCTTTTGCGCAATTGTCTGCGTCGGATAAACAGAAATGGAGTCTCCCGAATGGACGCCGGCACGCTCTAAATGCTCCATAATGCCGGGGATTAAAATATCCTCTCCGTCGCAGATGGCATCGACCTCCAATTCTCTGCCCATCAAATATTTATCTACCAAAATCGGATGTTCCTGTTTGATCATTGTGATAATGTCCATAAATTCTTTGACGTCATTATCGTTAAAGGCAATTTCCATGCCCTGACCGCCAAGCACATAGGACGGACGGACCAGCACCGGATAACCCAGTTCATTCGCCGCTTCCAGCGCCTCCGAATGGGTGAAGACCGTACGTCCGGCCGGGCGCGGAATCCCGCACTGTTCCAAAATCTCGTCAAACAGTTCTCTGTCTTCTGCGGCATCAACATCTTCTGCCTTGGTTCCCAAAATATTTACACCCATATCTTTTAGCGCCTGCGTCAGTTTAATAGCAGTCTGGCCGCCAAACTGCACCAACGCGCCGAAAGGCTGTTCCACTTCTACAATATTGGCAACATCTTCCGCGGTGAGCGGTTCAAAATACAGCTTGTCCGCTGTATCAAAGTCCGTGCTGACCGTTTCCGGATTGTTGTTGACAATAATGGTTTCATATCCGGCTTCTTTGAGTGCCCAAACCGAATGTACAGAACAATAATCAAATTCGATCCCCTGCCCAATACGGATCGGACCTGAACCGATAACCAGCACTTTTTTTCTCTCTGACGGCGCCGATTCTGAATATTGATCATAGGTAGAATAATAATACGGTGTTTCCGCTTCAAATTCAGCTGCACAGGTGTCAACCATTTTATACGTCGGCAAAATGCCATAACGGCTGCGCAGCGCCTTAATTTCTTCTTCCTTCATGCCGGTGTACTGTGCAATGGTTTTATCTAAAAATCCCATTCGCTTTGCTTTGCGCAAAAGTTCCCGGGAAAGACTTCCCATTTTTAGCAGCTGTTCCATATCCACAATATTTTTCAGCTTGTAAAGGAAAAAGATGTCAATCATCGTAATGGCTTGAATTTCTTCTAAAGATACGCCCCTGCGAATGGCTTCACAGATCACAAAGAACCGCTCGTCATCCACCGTATGCAAACGTTTTTCGATCTCTTTCTTCGGAAGATTTGCAAGCTTTGGCATTTCAAACGTCGAAAGTCCCAGTTCCAGCGAGCGAACCGATTTCATCAGACCGCCCTCAATAGAGTCGGAAATTGCCATAATTTCTCCCGTTGCCTTCATCTGCGTTCCCAGCGTCCGTTTTGCTTTTACAAACTTATCAAACGGCCATTTGGGGAACTTAAGAACCACATAGTCAATGGTTGGTTCAAAGCAGGCATAGGTTTTGCCTGTAACAGCGTTTTTAATTTCATCCAGGCCGTATCCAATTGCAATTTTAGAGGCAACCTTTGCGATCGGGTATCCTGTCGCCTTTGATGCCAAGGCAGAAGAGCGCGACACACGGGGGTTAACCTCAATAACGGCATATTCAAAACTGTCCGGATGCAGGGCAAACTGACAGTTACATCCGCCCTCAATCCCAAGCGCATGAATGATGTTAAGCGATGCGCTGCGAAGCATTTGGTATTCTTTGTCCGTCAGTGTCTGCGCCGGCGCTACTACGATAGAGTCCCCTGTATGGATACCTACTGGGTCTATATTTTCCATGGAGCAAACGGTAATTGCATTTCCTTTGGCATCCCGAATAACCTCAAACTCAATTTCTTTCCAACCGGAAATACATTTTTCAATCAAGACCTGGTGCACACGGGAAAGACGCAGCCCATTTGGCGCAATCTCTTCTAAATCCGCTTCGTTATATGCTATCCCGCCGCCGGTTCCGCCCAGTGTGTACGCCGGACGAACGATAACTGGAAAACCAATTTCATTTGCAAAAGCAAGCGCGTCTTCATAAGAATTCACGACCTTTGATGCAATACAGGGCTCGCCGATGGATTCCATCGTATCCTTAAACGCCTGGCGGTCTTCCGCCATCTTAATTGCAGAGGTCGCCGTTCCCAAAAGCTTTACGCCCATCTCATCTAAATAACCTTCCTCCGCCAGTTCCATCGCCAGGTTTAGCCCCGTTTGACCTCCCAGCGTAGGCAAAATGCTGTCCGGACGTTCGATTTCGATTACTTTTTTCACTACATCGGCAACCAGAGGCTCTATATATATCCTATCTGCCATCATTTTGTCGGTCATAATGGTCGCAGGATTGGAATTGATTAAAACAACCTCTATTCCTTCTTCGCGCAGCGCCCGGCAAGCCTGCGTGCCTGCATAGTCAAATTCTGCCGCCTGGCCGATTACAATCGGGCCGGAACCTATGACCAATACTTTTTTCACATCTTCTCTTTTCGGCATTATTGTTTCCCTCCCATCATTTCAATAAACCGGTCAAACAGGTATTCCGTGTCGTGCGGTCCCGGAGCGGCTTCCGGATGGAACTGCACGGTAAACGCCGGCCGGTCTTTAAAGCGGAGTCCTTCCACTGTTCCATCATTCATGTTGATGTGGGAAACCTCAATCCTATTTTTATCCAGACTGTCTGCGTCCACAGCATAACCGTGATTCTGGCTGGTAATATAAGTGCGGTCTATCGCCAAATCTTTCACCGGGTGATTGGCGCCGCGGTGTCCAAATTTTAACTTTCTTGTGCTTCCGCCCGCAGCAATTGCTGCCAGCTGATGTCCGAGACAAATACCGAACAGAGGGATTTTTGAATCCAAAAGCTTTTTGACCGTTTCAATCTGCGCCGGACAATCCTGCGGATCGCCGGGACCGTTTGACAGCATAATTCCG
This sequence comes from uncultured Eubacteriales bacterium, assembly GCA_949299615.1. Taxonomy (GTDB): domain Bacteria; phylum Bacillota; class Clostridia; order UBA1381; family UBA9506; genus RGIG1666. The sequence goes on from CASGBM010000011.1 coordinate 4,016, forward strand.
TCCGGATTATCTTTAAGCATTTCCTCAGCGGACGTCGTTGCCGGATAAACGGTTACAGTGCAATCATGGTTTACAAGACTGCGGACGATATTGCGCTTTGTTCCGAGATCTAACAGCGCCACGCGAAATTTTCCGCTGCCTTCGGTATACTTTTCTTTGCAGCTGACAGATTCCACTACCGGTCCTACTTGATAAGAGCAAATTTCCTCTTTGCGTTTTTCATAGTCAAAATGAGGATCTGTGGTAATCATTCCGTTCATCGTGCCTTCTGAACGGATTCTGCGCGTCAGCGCACGGGTGTCAATTCCTGTGAGAGTGATGATATTATGTTTCTTTAAATACGCTTCCAGCGTTTGCTGGCAGCGAAAATTGTTCGGGAATTCCGCCGGTTCCTTAATGATAAAACCTTTCACATGAGGATGATCGGATTCGTCATCTTCGTCATTGGTACCGTAGTTTCCAATCAGCGGATAAGTCAGCATTACGATCAAACCGGCAAATGACGGATCCGTCAGTTCTTCCTGATACCCCACCATTCCGGTCGCAAATACGATTTCTCCGATGGTTTCTCCCTCTGCTCCATAGCTCTCGCCTTCAAACACTGTGCCGTCTTCCAGCACTAAATATGCTTTTTTCAAGCTAACTCCTCCCTCTGCTGTTTATTCCTCTGGCTTTTTTATCATAAATCCGCTCAGCGGGCTTTTTCTCTTTTGCAAATATCGGTTTTCTTAAATAAACCGAATGATGTCATATTTCATGCGCAGTGCTTCTTCCCTCGCAGCTTTTGCAAACTCCTCCTGCGCCACCTCTGCTTTTTTATACGCACACATGATAGAGCGCGAAGCATTTACAATTGCCCCAAGGCCGTCGGGATGAAACGCTTTTGCAACATCTTCCGCTTTTCCGCCCTGCGCGCCGTAACCGGGTACCAAAAAATATGTCGCCGGCATAATTTTTCTCAGCTGAGATAGCTGTGCCGGATAGGTCGCGCCGACTACTGCACCAACGCCGGAATATCCGCTTTCGCCTTTTGTGCTCATCCCCCAGCGGCTCACAAGGTGCGCTACCCGTTCATACAGCGTACATTGATCTACAACGAGATCCTGCAGTTCTCCGGAAGATGGATTGGATGTTTTCACCAGCACAAAAATTGCCTTATCCCGCTCTTCACACTGTTTGACAAATGGAAGAATGCCATCCGTGCCCAAATAAGGATTCACCGTAAGCGCGTCAGCCGGAAAATCCCCCCATGCGGTTCCCTCATCCAGTTTAGATTCTCCCAAATAGGCTGCGCTGTATGCCTCCGCAGTAGAACCAATGTCATTGCGTTTTCCGTCTAAAATAACATACATCCCTTTTTCTCTGGCATACCGTATGGTTTTAGAAAGCGCCTCTAATCCTTTTAAACCGTACATTTCATAATATGCCATCTGCGGTTTTACTGCCGGAACGATATCATAAAGCGCATCTATCAAACCTTTGTTAAATTGGAAAATAGCTTCTCCTGCGCCTTGCGAATTCTTTCCAAAATCTGCAAACGCCTTTTGCTTAATAAATTCCGGAATGTATTCCAGTTTCGGATCCAGCCCTACAACGGTCGGATTCCCTGTTTTTTTAACTTTTTCCACTAGCATTTCCATCGACATACAGACGCCTCCCAGCTTTCATTTATAACCGATCGGAAACCTGCCGCTCAAATGCGGATCTAAAACCCGCAAATCCGCCTAAAGCAGCAGCCCCTGATTGACCACAATTTCACCGCCGACAATGGTATACTCCACCTTCCCATGCAAATGATAACCATGATAAGGCGAATTTTTTGATTTGGATTGAAACTGGCTGACATCAACGGTATATTCTTCCTCCGGATGAAATATAATAATGTCTGCCGGCTTGTTTTCCGCAATCATTCCTTTATTAATGGAAAGGAGATTTGCCGGATTAACCGTCATTTTACGAATGAGTTCGTTTAAGGTTAGCTTACCTGTATTCACAAGATAAGTAATCCCGAGGCTCAGCGCAGTCTCAAAACCGACAATCCCGTTTAATGCCTTTTCAAATTCCACATTTTTCTCATCAATATGGTGCGGCGCATGGTCCGTTGCAATCACGTCAATCGTCCCGTCATGCAAGCCCTCAATAACCGCTTCCAAATCCGCCTGTGTCCGAAGAGGAGGATTCATTTTCGCATTGGTATTAAAACCGGCTACCGCTTCTTCCGTTAAGGTAAAATAATGCGGGCAGGTTTCACAGGTTACCTTTACGCCGCGTTTTTTTGCCTGGCGAACCAGCTCTACGCCGCCTTTGGTGCTCACATGGCAGATATGCACGCGCGTATTTGTTGTTTCTGCTAAAATAATGTCCCGCGCAATTTGAATATCTTCGACCGCATTGCTGATGCCTTTTAGTCCAAGGCTGGTTGACATAAATCCTTCATTCATCACGCCGCCGTCTAACAGTTCCAGTTCCTCGCAGTGAGAAACAACTAAGGTATCAAACATGTCGGCATATTCCAGCGCACGGCGCATCAGACGCGCATTTTGAACCGGTCTTCCGTCATCCGAGATTGCAACCACACCGGCAAATTTTAGTTCCCCAATATCTGCCAGCATTTCGCCTTTTAAGCCTCTTGTGACTGCGCCGATCGGATAAACGTTAACCTTGCCGACCTGCGCCGCGCGGTTAATAATATATTCCACCATCGGGGCATTGTCTATCGGCGGCGTTGTGTTCGGCATACAGGCAACGGAAGTAAATCCCCCCATCGCAGCCGCTTTTGTTCCGCTTTCAATATCTTCTTTATATTCCTGACCGGGATCACGCAGATGGCAGTGCATATCTACCAGCCCCGGAGCAACAACCTTGCCCGCTGCATCGATTTCCGTCAGTTCTGTCAAGTCTTCAAATTCTTTGGAAAGGTTTTCCCCCACTTCTTCGATGACGCCGTTTTCAATATAAATATCCAACACCTTGTCGGTATTGGTTTTCGGATCAATCACCCGACCGCCTTTAATCAAAATTCTCACTGCAGCGTCCTCCTCTCGTCAGTAGATTGAGCACTGCCATTCGGACAGCCACTCCGTTGGTAACCTGTTCCTCTACCAGGCTTTTCTCCAGCCCCAAAACGCCGCTGGTCAATTCAATCCCGCGGTTTACCGGACCCGGATGCAGCAAAATGGCGTCTGGCTTGGCAAATTTCATTCTTTGTTCATCCACTCCAAAAAAACGATGATATTCACGCAGGCTGGGAATTAATCCGCTTTTCTGGCGTTCCTGCTGAATTCGGAGGCCCATAACAACATCCGCGTCAATCATCGCCTCGTGGACACTTTGATACGCAGAAACTCCTAATTTTTCAATCTCCGGCGGCATGAGCGTTGCCGGACCGCCAACAGCAACCTCCGCGCCCAGTTTGGTCAGTCCGTAAATATTAGACCGAACCACGCGGCTGTGCGCAATATCACCCACAATTGCCACTTTAAGCCCTTCAATCTTTCCTTTGTGCTCCATAATCGTAAGCATATCCAAAAGCGCCTGCGTAGGATGCTCGTTCATCCCGTCACCAGCGTTAACCACCGAGGCTTTCACATTTTTTGCAACCAAGTGCGGCGCACCGGACGCAGAATGCCGGATAATGATAACGTCTGTTCCCATCCGGTCTAACGTGCGCGCCGTATCAATCAGCGTTTCTCCTTTGGCAACAGAGGAGCCGTTTGCTGAAATATTCGCGGCACTGGCGCTCATATATTTTGAGGCAAGTTCAAAAGACATTCTCGTCCTTGTGCTGTTTTCATAAAACAGTGTCACAATAGATTTTCCCTGCAAATGCGGCGTTTTTTTTGAATTTTGCATTAGTATATATTTCATTTTTTCCGCATGGTTTAGGATAAATAAAATTTCCTCCCGGGTAAGCTCTTTCAGGCCCAGCAAATCCTTGTGCTGAAATTGCATTGCTGCTTCCTCCTGTCATCATTCAATCTTTTCTGAGTTCAACTCGTTCCCGTCCGCCGGCTTCATCAAATTCAACCCGAATACTTTCGCTCTTTGCCGTCGGTACGTTTTTCCCGACATAATCCGCCCGGATCGGCAGTTCCCGGTGTCCCCGGTCGATCATAACCGCCAGCTCAATCTTTGCCGGGCGCCCCAGCTCCATGATCGCCTCAATCGCAGCCCGGACGGTGCGCCCGGTGTATAAAACATCATCAACTAATACTATTTTTTTATTCTCCACGGAAAAAGGAATCTTTGTCTCATTTTCCTCCGGCAGTTTTGCGTTGCGCGGCAAATCATCCCGATAACGGGTAATATCAAGCACGCCAATGGGAATTTCCACCCCTTCGATTTCGAAAAAACGCTGTTTGAGCCGCTCTGCCAAGACAATTCCCCGGCGGAAAATTCCGATAAGGGCCAAATCCTGCGACCCCTTATTTTTTTCCAAAATTTCATATGCAATCCTGGATATCACCCGTTTCATCGCCGCCGCGTCTAAAATTTCCGCTTTTTGCGACTCCATTCTCCCACCTCTTTCCTTTCAAAACGGCGCTTTGCCGTTTTAAAGTTTTATGTCATAAAAAAACTCTTATCACGACGTGATAAGAGTGAATCTGCAGAAATATACATAACAAAACGCCGGCAATTCTCATTGCCTGCCGCAGTATAAAATTGGCAACACCTTATCAGCATCTCGGTACCGATTTAAAGGTTTTATTTGATTAGTCTTATTATACTACAAAAAAATCTGTTTGTCTACAAAAATTTTATTTTTTTCCAAACGGCGGATTTTGCCGTTTTCCACATAAAAATTTACGCCGCAGCATTCTTTTGCCGCTGCTTTGTGCGAAACCGTAAGGCATGTTTTGCTTTTTTGCGCAATCAGGTTTTCCAAAACTTTTTTTTCTGTTTTTTCATCAAGCGCCGAGGTACATTCGTCCAGCAGAAGCACCGGCGCATCATAAAGGAGTGCTCTGGCAATGGCAAGCCTCTGGATCTGCCCCTCAGATAAACCCATGCCGCCCTCGCCCAGCACAGTGTTGAGACCATTTGGCAGCAGGCTGATCTCCTCCCATATTTCAGCCAGTTTTGCCGCACGGACAATCTCTTCTTCCTTCGCATCCGTTTTAGCAAATGCAATGTTTTCGCGAATCGTCCCCGACAGGATTAAATTTCCCTGCGGCACATAAGCAAACAAAGAGCGCGTTTTCGCGCTGAGCGGCAGTTTTTCCCCGTTTTTCATCAACAGATACACCAAACCGCTGTCCGGCTCCATAATCCCGAGAAAAATTTTTAAAAGTGTGGATTTTCCGGCGCCGGAAATTCCTGTCACTGCGGCAAACTCGCCCTTTTCCAGCCGGAAACTGACATGGTCCAAAACAATCTTATCTTCATAGGAAAAGGTCACATTTTCCGCGCAGAATGCTTGAATATCCTCATATACAGCGTTCCTGTCAAAATCCTCATCCGGCGCTTTTTCTTCCGGCAAATCTTCCAATTCCATCATTCTCTCTGTGGAAGCCGTCATGGAATAATACTGCGGAAGCAGGGAAGAAAGGCTGCGAAACGGCGACTGCAGCTGTTCTACCAGCTGCAAAATGGCAGTCAATGTGCCAAAGGTCATAAGTCCCTGCGACAGGCGCAGTGCTCCCCAGCCCAGCGCAAAATAATACCCGGCTGTCATCGCCATAAAAAACAGCAGGTTGGACAGGATACTGATATGGTTTCGTTTCAAATTTAAGCGGTAGTTCTCCGTCTGGAGCTGCATCGCATTTTCCGTCACTTTCTGTTCATTTTCAAACGATTTAATCACTAAAAGGTTCGCCAGCGATTCCTGCATAAAAGAACGGGTTTTCCCGTCGCTCTCCTGCACCCGTTTGTGCAGGTCTTTCATTTTTTTGCGGTACAGCCGGCTGGCGGCTAAAACAATCGGCAGCGCAATCAGGCAAAGGAGCGCAAACCATTTATCCAGCGCAAACAGCACAACAAAGCTTGCCGCCGCCCGCGTAACATAATGCACAAGGTCAGGAATCAATGTGCTAACCGCATTTACCACGACAGAAATATCGCTGGTCAGCCGATTTAACAGCTCTCCGGAATGGAACCGCAAAACGCTTGCCGCCTCTTTGTGAATCAGCGCAGAAAACAGCCGCTTTTTGCAAATCATCGTAAGTTTTCCGTTTAAACGGACGGAAAATTCGGAAATTGCCACCTGCATTCCCAGCTGCAAAACCACCAGCGCCGCCAGCAGGAGGCACATTTTTCCCAGCTGTTCAAAAGGCGCGCCGGAAGCCGCCTGCACAGCGGAATCAATCACATATTTTGACACCAAAGCAAACGCCGCGCTCAAAACGGAATATGCAAGCCCCAGCACAGAAAGTGCCGTGATAGCAGGCCAGACACGCCGCGCCAGCGTCAAATCCCACTGAAGTGCAGACTGCTTTTTCTTCATGAATTTCCCCGCCTCTTCTGATTCCATTTTTTTCGGATTGCTAAATATCCTTTGATCACCACCGGGCGGAGGGGACGTAACAATCCCCACAAACCCGCATAAAAACGGTACTGCCATTGACTGCATGAAATGGTCTTGCCGTTTCTGGAAAATTCCACCGCAACCGCAACAATTTGATCTTGGAAAATTGGCGTCTCCAGCACGGTTTGATTGTCTCCGCACATCGTGTAGACCCCTTTTTTGACCCGCATCACCCGGTGCAGAATATAACTTCCGTTTTCCCTGCGGTAGAGCGGCAGATCCAAGCGTTTCAGCGTCCGCGGAGCGGCAAGAACAACGCTGTCACGCCGGTCATGCAGCATGGGGTACATACTGTTTCCCGTCACAGTAAGACGTACCTTTTGACCGGAACGAAGCAATTCGCAAAGAACTGGCGAAAGCTCCTCCATGTTGCTCTTTAGCAATTTTGCATCTTTTTGATTTTCCATGCTCAACCCAAAACATCCTTTTCCTTCAGTTTCTGTACAAATTCCGCCACATCAGCCGCCGCTGTTTCCCTGTCCACGTCATATTCTGCCAGCAGGGCGTCTGTCAGCTCTTCCTGCGTCTTTTCTTCTTTCAGCAAATTCCACAGAAATACGCCTGTCTCATTGAGCGTCATCATCATTTGAAAATCAACCAAATTTTCCCCAACGGGAACCACAACCCAGCTTTTTGCAATCTCTTTTAACAAAAATCCATCCTTAATTTTCATACCCCAACCTCCAACTGCATATAGTGTTTCTCTGATATGTTCCATTTTACACTAATCCAATCACTTTGTCAATTTTAAAGCTTGCAAAAACCAGTCAAACATGGTAAAATAAATGTAGTTTTAAAACCCTTTCTACAAAAAAGGCACTTGCCGCAAAATGGTTTTTGCGCATGTCCTGCTGCCGATGAAACCCCCGGTGCAAGGTCTGTTTTTTTAGAAAGAGTATGGCGGATAAAAATATATCATGTAAAGGAAGATACTTATGAAAAAAATGACGTCAATTTTTTCTGCTTCCCTGCTTGCGCTGTCTTTGTGTGTCAGCCCAGCCTATGCGGATCTGCAGTTTACGGATTTAGCTGCCGACCACTGGGCATATGCAGACGTACAGGCCTTGGTAGCAGAGGGAACCATTTCCGGCTATGAAGACGGAAGTTTCCGTCCCAGCGGCACAGTTACCCGCGCAGAATTTGTAAAAATGCTCGGCAAGGGACCCACGCGTTACAGCGCCGATTTTTCCGATGTTTCTCCGGAGCATTGGGCTTATGAATACGTCATGTATTCCGGTCTTGTCCCGGACGGCAGCACCACATTTTTGCCGGATCAGCAAATTAAACGCAGCGAAGTCATTGACCTTTTATGGAAACGGGCAGGATCTCCCACAGGTTTTTCCGCTCCTTCCATCATAACCGATCAGGCAAACAACGAAAACTCGGTTGCCTGGGCATACAGTTTGGGCATTCTAACCGGTGACGATGGTGTGAAGCTGCGCTTGGGCGACACCATGTCGCGTGCAGAAGGCGCGGCGCTTATCCTGCGCGCGAGAGAAAAATCCAGTGCGGGTGCGACAGCTTCTTTTGTCAGCACCGTCAGCGAAAACCTGCTTGGGCAAGCATTTGAAAGTTTGGATTTGTTTGATGATCCTGCCTTTACACCAGATCGGGCGGTTACATATGGTGAGCTTGCCCGCGCGGCTGTGCGCATTGCCTGCAGCGAACACGATCCTTCTTATGCTACGCTGCCATCTGTTACACCGTTTGAGCATGAATATGCGCGCGATCTCGATGTTCTTGGCAAATATGTGATCGGCGAAGACAAAATCAGTGCAGAAATAATAGACCAGCAGATAACTGTTGCGGACGCAATTGCCGCAATCACCTTCGGCGCAATCCATCGTTCGGCAACGCCATATGCCGTTGATGTGGCTTCGGATGAATTTAGCAGCCTGCCGCAGTCGATGAACCATCTTCTGACCTTTGCTTTAAACCGCGGTGTGCAGATTGACACGCAAAATACAGCGCAGCAGTTAAACCGCAAGGCAACACTCAAAGATGTTGCCGCCGTTTTGGTGCAGGTTGATTATATCGTCGGTCTGCAAACAGACTATTCTACGGATTCCAATGTTTTAGGGAGCATCAACTATAACCACAGCTTAGACATTAGCAACCGTTACTACGAAGGGTTCCAAATGGTGCTTGACGGCATTCCGAACGAGGTATACACCACGCCGTTTACCACATTTGCTGACAAGGCAAAAACGCCGAAGGAATCCTACCGCTTTGCTCAGGCGTACAGCAGTATCTTTTCAACTTCTCTTACCTTCTACATGGAATATGTGAAAGAAAACAGCGGCGCAGATTTCACATTTGTTTATTATCCTTCGCTGACGGTAGACAATGGAAACGGCTATACCATGCGAGTAAAAGTGACTGTGAATGAAACAAACGGCGCCAAAACACTTGGTGACTGCTTCCTCTGCGGAGAAAACGCCGACGCCGCTTATTCGCTTGAAAATGGGAACACATTTTACGCGGACATTGCCAGCGGAGAAACCCTTGGATCTTCTTCGATGGATCCGGAAAAAATGTTCTTGGATCAGATTGTCTGGGGAGAGTAAGCTCATTGCATAGTCGATGTTTTTGATACATTTTATTCTTTGATTGAAAGGATTTACATGCGGCAGCACGGTTTGCAGCCGAAAAAGGAGCGGGGCATTGGTGATAAGATACCAATGCCCCGCTCCTTTTATTGATTATCATGATTGTATGGTGTTTCCTTCCGTTCCCTTTTATTAACCAAAAGCCTCAATCATTCAGCTTCTCATCCGGAAATACCGTCTTTCTCACGGTTTCCACCGCCTCCCGCGAAATGGTGCAGGAAAGCTCGTATGCCGGAACTGCCGAAAGCAGCTTGCTTGCCATCTCCAGCGAATCCTGCATCAAATCCTCTAAAACCGGTTTTCGAATCCCTTGCATTAATAAATACACTGCCTCGCCGCCGCTGATTCTGCGGATCGCATTTTGCGGCGCCTGCTTTAAAAACACAATGGCACAAATCGGCGCATTCGCATTAAGATTCGTCTGGGTTTTGCCGCTCCAAGGTGTTCCAAATGCAAACGGAACCAGCCTTCCCTCCGCATTGGGCATCATCCGAACCGCCGGCAGGTCATCATTTATGATCAGGGTCTCCGGATAAAATTCTTTCCACAAGCGGGTGTGCGTCGATTTCCCCGTGCCGGACGGAGCAGAAAACAAAACCGCCTGCCCCCGGTAGCTGATGCAGGAAGAATGCACCACAAACCCGTTCCGTTTGAGCAAAGCATACGGCAACGTTTCGCCGATAACGTTAAAAGCACGCATATTTTTATCCAAGCCGCTAAAGTCCTCCCGGCAAAGCTGTGCGTGGATGTCAGACCAATCCGCCGTTGCCTCAATGCAATTTAAAATCCGGTCGGAAAACGCTAAAATCCGATCGACCATTGCTTTGTTTCCATTTTTCAAATTCATCCACAATCGCTGGTTGACCTCTACAGTCTGCGCCGCGTCCGGCATGGCAATCACGTCACATTCCTGCTGGATGTGATAATGTACATCATATTCGCACCCGTCTCCGCTCTCCGGCAAGTCCTTAATTTCATACGCCCGCAGACGCCCTTGTCCAATCAGCGGCCAATCGCCATCTACACGGATGGTGATTCCTGCAATTTTATAGTAAAACAAAATTTTTCCTCCATTTCAACCTACCCGGCTGTCCAAAAGCGAACCAAAATCTGCAATCTTCCAACCATTTGCCTCATAGACCCATTTGCACACAAACAAAAAGGGCTGACACAAAACAGGTCAGCCCTTATATATTTATTCTTTACGCATTCGTAGAATCTGCGCTTTTTAACAAATCAAATTCTGTCAGCAGACTGTTCTTCTCCCATTTTGCTTTCACTCCGGCAGGAGCCGCGATGTTTTCCGTTACACGGAGTTCAAACACATCTACTAACGGTTTTGTATATGTTTTCATAACTCATTTCCTCCAATACTTAAAATTACTTAAAATATTTTTCAAAATTAGTTTTGATACCCCGTTAGAGAAGTATTATTTCACATCACCAAATGTGACGGAACCATCGGATTCAACTACATATGCTCTCGCATATCCGGTTGCAGCAGTAATAAATGCTTCATAACCGTCCGGAACTTCGCCAGAAGCCATATCTTCTACCAGGCGGATTGCAAAGGAACCGTCAGAACCGATTGCCAGCGCGCTGAATTTCTTCACGTCTTCCGGCAAGGAATCAATATCCGTAACGCCTGCAAGAGCTTCCTGATCCATAGAGAACAGGATACCTGCTTCTTTCACAGCACCGGTTGCTTTTGCAAACGCGGTAATGGTATTTCTGCTGGAAACGTCTCTATATTCAACTGTTGTTCCATCATTCGTGGTTGCTGTTGCTTCACCAGCTGCTGCTGCAAATTCAAATGTTACAGCGCAATCTTTTGTAATAGTAGCCGTAAAGATACCGCCTGCCGAGGTTGTCGGGCTAGCATTTTCTACACCGTCTACCGTAACTTTGGAAAGCTGATAACCCATTGCCGGAACAACTAAAAAGCTAACAGATTCGCCGCCTTTTACGCTGCCTGCAGCAGCTTCCGGAAGATCCTGACCATCCGTCAGTTCGCTTACCGCATATACAGTGCCGTTACCGCCGCTTACGGAATAGGTAACTGTATATTCTGCGACTTTAACAACGCCATCTTTCTCTTCTTCTGGCGTTACTTCTGTGCCATACGCCTGGGAAGTTGTTCCTGCTTTTACCACAGAACCAACGCCTTCAGCGATTGATTTATCAGCCGTAAAGCTGAACTCAGCCGTCCCCTCAGCCGAAGCTGTTTTCTGGTCGATGTAGTAAATTGTTGTACTGTCTAAGGCATCGACGACTGCGTCTGCCTTATGTACCAGGTATGCCACTTCTTCTTCGCCTTTCGCACCTGTTACCTCTGTTGTGACTGTTACTTTGTCGCCTACATATACTGTCGTTGTCGTATACGTTGCTGCGAATGCTGACAAAGACATCGTACTGGCTGTTGCTGCAGCAACGATTGCTGCCAAAAGCTTGATTCCCTTTCTCATTAATCACACCCACTTTTCATATAGATTTTTATTTTTCCTAGACCTAACCTTTTTCTAGTTAGTACCATTATACCTAATTTTTTGTTTGATGTCAATAATATTTCTGTAATATTTTACTGATTTTTTTGCTTTCTACAATATTACCAAAATGTAAGGCAAGCATTTGTGTAAAATGACATAGCCGCCCCATAATTTACAGGGAGCGGCTATGCCCGAAAATCCCCTTTGTCAGAGGACAGATCCTTGAGTGCCGTCTGCGCTCATTACGCCGGCAGCCGAAAAGCCCACCGCCGGCATAATGTCGTCCGGCACAGACTTTTCGCGAAAAACGCGGTCCAGCACTTCGTCCACTGTGTCTACGGCAACAACATTGATCCCGTCTCCATGCAGGATTTCCTGATCGTTTTCTTTGGGAATTAAGACGGAGGCGATGCCCGCTTCGCGCGCTGCCTGCACTTTTGCCGCTACGCCGCCGACCGGCTTTACTTTGCCGTGAATGGATATTTCACCCGTCATGGCAATCATGGTTGAGACCGGCTTTTCAAAAATTGCCGAGTACACAGCCGTAAAAACAGCAATCCCCGCAGACGGGCCGTCAACCGGCATCCCCCCCGGAAAGTTGACGTGTATATGATAGCGCGAAGTGTCCACCCCGCAGCGGCGGTTCAGCACTGTGAGCATATTTTCCACCGAGGCGCGGGCAGAACTGTTTTTTACAAGTTTTTGCCCCTTGCCCTCCAGTTCTTCCTGCTCCACAATGCCGGTGACGGTCAGCACGCCGCGCCCTATTTCACAGGGGGATGCTTCCGCTTCAATTTCCATGACCAAACCCTGGCCCGCTCCGCTGACTGCCAAGCCGTTTACCAGGCCGATTTCCCTGCCTTTTTGCACTTTTTTGTCACAGCGCGGAGCGTAGTGCCCAAATTCAAGCACCCATTCTACATCTTTTTTGCTGATTTCCCTCCGGTTTTCCAGCATTGCCGCCGAGCCGGCAATCTGCACAATATTCACCGCATCGCGACCGTTTTGCGCATAGTCCGCAACCATCTCCAGCGCCGGCTCAGCAATGTGAAATGCGCCCTTTTGCACCGCGCCAAACGCCACTTTCATAACTTCTTCGCGCGTAAGCGGCCGGAAAAAGATTTCCACACAGCGCGATCGGATCGCCGGAGGGATCTCCTCCGGGCTGCGCGTGGTTGCGCCGACCAAACGGAAATCCGCCGGCAATCCTTTTTGAAAAATTTCGTGCACATGCGGAGGAATGTCTTTGTTCCCCGCAGAATAATATGCCGACTCTAAAAATACCTTCCTGTCTTCTAACACCTTTAAAAGTTTGTTCATCTGAATGGGATGCAGTTCGCCGATTTCGTCTAAAAACAGTACGCCGCCGTGCGCCTTCGTCACCGCACCCGGTTTCGGCTGGGGGACTCCTGCCGGTCCATACGCTCCCGCCCCCTGATAAATTGGGTCGTGCACCGAGCCGATTAAGGGATCGGCAATCCCGCGCTCATCAAAGCGCAGGGTGGTTGCGTCCATTTCCACAAATTTGGCGCCCTGTTCAAACGGAGAACGAACTGATTTTATCGCCTCGTTTAGCACAACACGCGCCGCCGCTGTTTTGCCGACTCCGGGGGGGCCGTAAATCAACACATGCTGTGGGTTGGGGCCGCAAAGCGCCGCTTTGAGCGCACGGATTCCGTCTTCCTGACCGACGATATCGGACAGCGTTTGCGGACGCGTTTTTTCGGAAAGCGGCGTAGTTAAGCTGATTTTCCGCAGACGGTGCAGTTTTTCCAATTCGCGCGCAGAATCTTTTTCCAAATGGTTTTTCCCTGTTTGCTGAGAACGCAAAAGATTAAAAAAATACATTCCCATCACAATGGTAAAAAATAATTGTATCATTATTAACATAGTCTGAAACAAAGTTTTGCCTCCTTCCTGGCACAGGCATAAAAATCCTTTCCTTATTATAGACAATTTTTTTAGAATTATCCCTTTTTCGCTCTCCCTGGAAAATCCTCTCGGGACATAACATTTACAAAAATTTCATTGAAATTTTATTTTGCCTGTGGTAGAATGAAAGGAGGGTTTGTTATGAGAAAGGAAGACATTTTGATATTTTTCAAGACAAGCCCATTCTTACACGCAGAAAGTTGGTAACCATATGAATAATAAGCAAAAGGAAAGTGCGTGCCATATCACCAGCATCGGCGGTCAAGCCGTGATTGAAGGCGTTATGATGCGCGGACCAAAAGAAATTGCCGTTGCGGTGCGCAAACCGGACGGGGAAATTGAAATTGACAAAAAACCAATTGCATCAATCCTGCAAAAATATAAATGGCTCAAGTTTCCGGTTATCCGGGGAGTGGTTTCTTTTGTCGAATCTCTTGTGATCGGCACAAAAGCCTTGATGTATTCTGCGTCCTTTTATGACGTGGAAGAAGAAGAGGACAAAGAGAAAAAAGAGGCCATGAGCGAGGAAGAACGAAAGAAACAGGAAGCCAAAGAAAGCCGGGCTATGACGTTTGCCATTTATTCTTCCGTTGTGATTGCCCTGGTTTTCGGCATCGGCATCTTTATGCTTTTGCCCACTGTGCTGGTTGGATTTATCAAGCATTATATTCCCGGAAACATTCTTGCCACGCTTTTAGAAGGCGTGGTCCGAATCGCCATTTTCATTGCGTACATCGCGCTGGTTTCAAATATGAAAGATATTCGCCGGGTATTTGAATATCATGGGGCGGAACATAAAACCATTTTTTGCTATGAGCACGGCGAAGAGCTGACGGTGGAAAACGCGCGGAAGTTTACGCGTCTGCACCCGCGGTGCGGAACCAGTTTTCTGCTGATCGTCATGGTCATCAGTATTATACTATTTTCCTTTATTTCGTGGAGCAACCCATGGCTGCGGCTTTTGCTCCGGCTCGCTCTTCTCCCTGTTGTAGCAGGGCTTTCTTATGAAATTATTAAGCTTGCCGGACGCAGTACGGGGGTCGTAATGAAAATTGTCAGTGCTCCCGGCCTTTGGCTTCAGAAGCTCACAACACGTGAGCCGGACGACAGCCAGCTGGAAGTTGCCATTGCCTCGCTAAAGAGCGTTTTGACCGGCAACAAGGAGGACGACAAATGGTAACCGATTATCAAGCGCTTCTGTGCGAAGGCACAGAAGCGCTTCGCGCATTTTCCGACACACCGCGTCTGGATGCGGAAGTACTCCTTTCCTTTTTAATGGGAAAAGAACGCGTTTGGTTTGCTGTTCACGCAAAGGAGTCTGCGGCCAACGATGTGTGCGCCGCCTTTCGTTCTCTTATTTTGCGCAGAAAGAAGGGAGAACCCATAGCCTATATCACCGGCACGCGCGAATTTATGGGGCTTTCTTTTTCCGTTCAGCCCGGCGTGCTGATTCCCCGTCCGGATACCGAAACCCTGGTAGAAGCTGTTTTAAAATCTTCGTTTGCTGACCGGCCGCGAATCCTTGACCTATGCACCGGCAGCGGAGCAGTTGCGGTCAGTCTTGCCCATTTTCTGCCCCAGGCTTTGGTGTGCGCCGTTGATTGTTCTGCCTTATGCGTGGAAACGGCGCAGAAAAACGCTTTGGCGAACGGCGTCGGCAGTCGGGTGCACTGTTTGCAAAGGGATATATTGTCCGCCGGTTTTTGCTTGCCTTTGTCCGTTTTTTCCGTTCCCGCTGAGAACGGAGATTTTGAGAGCGGAGATTTATTTCTTGCTGATATTTTAACCGCCAATCCGCCCTATATTCGCAGCGCGGACATGGAAACATTGATGAAAGATGTGAAAGATTTTGAACCGCATCTTGCCCTGGACGGCGGAAAGGACGGTCTGTTGTTTTACCGCCGAATTGCCGAGCTTGCCCCGTCTTTGCTGGTCTCCGGCGGTTTGCTCGCCCTTGAGGTAGGTCATGATCAGGCGGACGCTGTTTCAGAAATTTTAAACCGCAGCGGACACTTCGCCTCCATCCGCTTTTGCCGCGATCTTGCCGGGATCCGCCGGGTTGTTTTGGCGCAGACAGACTAAGGAGTTGATGCTGCTTTTGCCGCGTTTTCGCCCGCTGCCAATAAAAGGATAATGCGAAAACAAACGAAAATAAGCCGCGCCAAAAGCGCGGCTTATTTTAAAAAGGGGGGCCGGCTTTAGGGGGAAGCCGGCGTCAATGTATTTTGTGAGGTCAGTTATAATATGCCCTATTTGAAAAAGATTTATACCTATATTTTTTATTTTTTCAATTTTATTCCGCAGGCTGAGCGGAGACTTCTGCTTCCGAAGTTTCCGTCGTGCTTTCTGTGGTCTGGGAAGAACCGCCCGTCGGATCCAAAATTCCCATATTATCAACCGCACTGCCATCCGTTTTCATCTTAATCATTTCTCCCGCTGTTGACATATAGTAAATATATCCATCCGCAATGTTATACACGTTAAAATCTGTGAGCGGTGTTTGCGTCACCTCTTTTGTTTCCGGGTTCAAACAGTAGAGAAAGGAATCATCATAATTTGTGAAATAAATACCGTCTGCAAGCGCCGTAATCAGACCCACTTTTTTATCGCTGACCAGCGTTTGTTTGTTTTCTCCCGTTAAAGATATCGATTCCAGTGTCAAATCAGGCATTGTCGCGCCTTCTTGCATGTTCCCGTTAGAATAATAAATCACATCGTCGTAAATGGCAAAGCCATACACCGGCTGGTCAACAACCGTACGCACATTCTTCCCGTTTGCATCCATGACAAACAATTGATTGTCCGCGTCGGAATCAATATAATAAATCTTTCCTTTATAAAAGTCCAGAGCATATAAAGATGCGGTGGAAATTTTTGTTGTTTTCTTCGATTCCGTATCCATCCGGTACAGCGCCATGGAAACCTGCTGCTGTTGCTGCTGGGCGGAGGTTATGTCCTGCGCCGCATCCGCGTCTTGTGCCAGATAATACAAATCATTGCCAATGGTGATATAGAAAGAAATCTGTTCCGCCGTCACGCTCTCGGTGATGGAACCGTCGGTCTTGATCCGGTTTAGTTCGCCGCTGTTTGGATCCATAAAGTACAGCCATTCCCCTGAAATACAAAGGTTTACGCCCTGAGACTCGCCCAGCTGCGTTTTTTCGCCTGTATTTTTATTTTCTTTCACCAGCATCATTTTATTATCAATATAATACAGATTTTCTTCATCCGCCGTTAAAATTCCGGACTGGATCAGGTTGGAAAAAGAATTTCCTTTTACTTTTTCGGATACGTTGCCGATGTTTTTGCTGTTAACACTGCGGTACATTTGGTATGCCTCAAGATATTTCCCCTCTTGTGCTTTCCCGTCTGCAATCTTTGTAACCGCAAAACCATAGATAAACCTTCCTGCCGCAATTAAAACCGCCGCACAAACAACACAGCAGGCCGCAACCGCAGCAGTTTTTAACATTTTTTTCTTTTTCATTTCTTTCTGCCGGGCTTCTTCTGCCAGTCTCTCCTGCTCTGCTTGCTCTTCTGCAACCCGTTTTTCCTCAATAGCTTTGTTTATTTTATCATGAGAAGAAAATTTATTCAAACTTGTCTGTTTGTCTCTTGCGCAGCGGACACACACCGTATCTTCCTGCTTGTTTGCCCGCCCGCAGACACAAACCCAATACGGTCCCGGATCCTGCGCATAGCATGCCGCATCAGAGCCAGCTACACTTTTTAGGCGGGTCACTTCGTCATACTCGGGCTGGATGTAATTAATTTCCGTCATATTTTCTTCGGAAACCGTATACACTTCCCCGTCACTGAATGTGACTTCCGTAATATCCGCCACCACGTGTTTGGCTTCGGATATTTCCGAAAGCGAAACCCCTTTGTTAATTGCAAACGGACTTTTCGGCTGTCCGTCTAAGTCTGTCAGTTCTACCGGAATGGAGCCCAGTTCTTTTCCATACGCATCATAGGCGCGCGCTGTAAATTTTACGCCTAAGACAACCTTTTCGCTCAGATTAAACAGCTTAAACAGCGCATAAGGCTCATTGGTTGCACTGTTTGTTTTCACGGTTACGCCCCTGTTTTCCACAGGGCAAGATAAATCAATACGCATCGTATTTCCTCCTACATATGTAATTAACATCATCCGCAGCGAAAGCCGCAAAACGTTATTTTATAACCACAGACTAAAATATTATATCATAATTTTTTTAAAAGCGACAGTTTTTTTCTATAAATTTATATTTTATTCACAATAACTAAAGAAAAAACTATTGACAACTCCCTTTTCACAATATATAATATGTAAAGTATATGATAAACAGTGAAGTGGTATGCTTTCGGTTTTTGTCAAGTTAGTTACGGGAGGTGGAACATTTGCTTAGAACATATCAGCCAAATAAGCGCAAAAGAAAAAAGGACCACGGTTTTAGAAATCGGATGAGTACTCGTTCCGGCCGCAAGGTGTTAGCCAGAAGGAGACTAAAAGGCAGAAAAGTGCTGTCTGCATAGTTTTGATTTATGAAATGATGGTCGCTGGGGTTTTTCTTCAGCGACTTTATTCATAATCAAGCTTTCAATAAGGTTTTTATATGCAAAACACAATCAGTTTAAACCGCAATGAATGGTTTTTAAAAGTGTATCAAAAAGGCAAAAAAACATACCACAAACATTTCATTTTGTATTGTCTGCCAAACCAGACCGGCATGAACCGGCTTGGTTTTAAGGTGGGGAAGAAAATTGCCAAAGCGGTGAAGCGAAACCGCGTTAGGAGGCTTTTAAAAGAAGGCTATCGGCTGCTGGAGCCGGAGCTTAAAACCGGGTACGATATTGTGATCGTAGCCCGCCCCAGCTGTTTATCTGCCGATACTTACCTCGAGGTTTCAGGCGCTGTGCGTGATTTGATGGAAAAATCCGGCCTGTTTCTTCCCAGGGAAAATTAATTGTTAAGAGGTCTTATTAGTATGAAGAGACTGCTGCTGGCTATGATCCGTTTTTATCAGAAATATCTTTCTCCCCTCAAGCGGCCTACGTGCAGGTTTTACCCAACCTGTTCCGCCTATGCCCTTGAAGCAATCGAGAAAAAAGGCGCACTCCGCGGAGGATGGATGGCAATTAAGCGGATTTTAAAATGTCATCCGTTTCATGATGGCGGATACGATCCTGTGAAATAGCAGCGGCCGAAGGAGGCAAATGGATTGGGTAACATTTTCGACATTATTAACGTACCGCTTGGATACCTGTTTCGGTTTATTTTCTTAGTGGTACAAAACTATGGGTGGACGCTGGTGCTGTTTACCGTTATCACCAAGGCGATTTTGCTGCCGCTTTCTGTAAAACAGCAAAAATCCATGTCCAAAATGCAGGCGATTCAGCCAAAGCTTGCAGAACTGCAGAAAAAGTATCAATATGACAAAGAAAAATTAAATCAGGAGACGATGAAGCTCTACCAGACAAACAAGGTAAATCCTATGGGCGGCTGCTTGCCGCTTTTAATCCAGTTCCCTCTCCTGATTGGTTTGTATAACATTATCCGCTGTCCGCTCACATACGTTATCCAGCTGGGCAAGCACGGTCTTCCAGCTTTGCAGGAAGTAATTGACGTTTTAACGCCGTTGGGACTGCAGGTAGGAAATGTAATTAATGAAATACCCATTGCAAAATTTATGTCGGAGCATTTTTCGGAGGTTGTAGAAAAACTGCCGTCACTCGCCGGAGCACAGACAATCAATTTTAATTTTCTTGGTCTTGATTTGTCTGCGACACCTTCTCTCAGCGTGTTGTCGCCTTTGCTGATTATTCCTGTTGTTGCGGGATTGTCCACGTTTTTAACCTCTTGGCTGACACAGAAAATGAACGGAACTGCAAAAACCTCGACCCAAGATAATCCAGCGGGATCTACCATGCAGATGATGAACTATATTTTCCCATTTATGACGGTATTTTTTGCGTTTTCTCTGCCTGCCGGATTGGGGTTATACTGGACGATTTCTAATATTGTACAGCTGATTCAGCAAATTATCCTCAATAAATATTTCACTGCCAAAATGGCTGAAAATGCTTCACAAAAAGAACATTACAGAGAGCGGGAAAATAAAAGGAGGAAAAAATGAGCAAGAGTGTAATAAAATCAGCAAAAACGGTTTCCGCTGCCGTAGAGCTTGCTTTGCAGGAGCTGGGGCTCAGTGAAAACCAGGTAAATGTTGAAATTTTAGAAGAAGGCAGCCGCGGCTTGTTTGGCCTTGGCTCAAAGGATGCTACCGTTAAGGTAACATCAAAATTAGATTTGGAAAGCCGTGCCCGCGACTTTTTAAACGATGTCTTTTTCGCCATGGGTCTGAAAGTTGCAATAGAAATTACCCGGACAGACAAAACCATGAATATTGATCTTTCCGGAGAGAACATGGGCATTATCATCGGAAAACGCGGTGATACGCTGGATGCCTTAGAGCATCTGACCAGTCTCTGTGTCAACCGCGGGGACGGAGAATATACAAAAGTGATTTTAGACACGGAAAATTACCGTGAAAAACGCCATGCAACGCTAGTGAAACTGGCAAATAACCTGGCGCGCTCGGTTGTAAAAAACCGGCGCAAGGTAACGCTGGAACCCATGAGTTCGAATGAGCGCAGAATTATCCACTCCACCCTGCAAAACAACCCGGACGTGGATACGTATAGTGTGGGCGAAGAGCCAAACCGCCGGATTGTAATTGCTTTAAAAAAGAAGGCATAACTCGGCGCATACCGGTATGTAAGGAAAAGACCCGTATATAGCACTTTTGTGTTACTCCGGGTCTTTCTCTGATGATAGCACTTTTTGCGAAAATGGAGGGAAGAAGATGAACGGACCGCTCGCAGACAGAATCCGCCCGGACACGTTGGATCATGTGGTTGGGCAGAAGCATTTAATCGGTGAGGGAAAGGTACTGCACCGTCTAATTAGCTCCGGCACGATCCCAAATATGATTTTTTACGGTCCCTCCGGTACCGGAAAAACCACCATTGCAAACATTGCGGCAAAAACTTCCCATAAAAAATTATATAAATTAAACGCGACCAATGCGTCCGTATCTGATATTAAAGCAATTATTAAAGATTTGGATACGCTGGAAAATTCCGGCGGCGTACTGCTTTATTTAGATGAGATTCAGAATTTTAATAAAAAACAGCAGCAGTCCCTTTTGGAATTTATTGAAAACGGCTCCATCACTTTGATTGCCAGCACAACGGAAAATCCATATTTTTATATCTACAATGCGATTTTGAGCCGGGCAACGGTCTTTGAATTTTTGCCGCTTTCTCCTGAAGATATTAAGCAAGCCGTCCTTCGGGGCATGAATCTGCTCTCAGAAGAACTGTCGGTGAAAATAGGCGCAGAGGACGAAGCGTTGGATTTTATTGCGCAAACCTCCTCCGGCGATGTGCGAAAAGCACTGAACACCTTAGAGCTTTGCGTTATGTCGGCACAATTGGATGAAAAGGCGAATCTTACCATCAGCGTTGATTTTGTTGAACAATGTACTAACAAGAAGGCCTTCCGGCACGACAAAGACGGCGACAGCCATTATGACGTGATCAGCGCTTTTCAAAAATCCATCCGCGGCAGCGACCCGGACGCGGCTGTGCACTATTTGGCGCGCCTGATTGCCGGCGGAGACCTGATGATTATCTGCCGGCGGCTGATGGTCATTGCGGCGGAAGACATTGGCATGGCATACCCGCAGGCAATTGCAATCACCAAAGCCTGTGTGGACTGTGCCCTCCAGCTTGGTTTGCCGGAGGCGCGGATTCCGCTTTGCGAAGCTGTTTTACTGCTTGCAACCGCACCGAAAACCAATTCGGCGATTGTTGCCATTGACGCCGCGCTTTCTGACATTAACAGCATGGACACCGGCGACGTACCTAAGCATTTAAAAGACGCGCATTACGGCGGCGCCAAAAAAATGGGGCGCGGTCTGACCTATCAGTATCCGCACAGTTTCCCGAACAATTATGTCGAGCAGCAATATCTCCCCGACCGTATTCGCAATAAGAAATATTATCAACCGGGAACGAACAAAAACGAACAAACAATTCAGAAATATTGGGAACAAGTCAAGGGGAAAAAGGGGGAAAACGGATGACAGGAGCATACAGCCGTTTTGCCGCTCTTTATGATAAACTAACCTTTGATGTGGACTACCGCACGGCGGCAAAGCAAATGAAACGAATTTTTGACAGCGAAAAGAAAAAACCTTCGCTTGTTTTAGATCTCGCCTGCGGGACAGGAACTTTGACAAAGCTTTTATCTGAGCAGGGGTATGATATGATTGGTGTGGACGCCTCCGATGCGATGCTCAATAGCGCGAGGGAAAAATGTCCGGATTCTCTGCTACTTTTACAAGACATGCGTGAGTTTGAATTGTACGGCACGGTCGATGCGATCGTCTGTATGCTCGACAGCATCAACTATCTCACTGACGACGGCGATCTTGACACGGTCTTTCACCTCTGCAATAACTACTTAAATCCGGACGGATTGCTTTTATTTGATGTTAACTCGGAATATAAATTCCGCCATATTTTGGCGGATCAGACATATACCTTTGAAACAGACGGCATTTTTTATGTTTGGGAAAATCATTTTGACGCTCAAAGCCGTTTGTGTGATTTTTACCTGACTTTTTTTCATGAAAGGCAAAACGGGCTGTACGAACGTTTTGACGAAATCCATACCGAGCGCTGCTATTTGCGGCAGGAAATCGAACAGGCGCTTTGCTGTCAGGGCTTTACTGTCATCGGCTGTTATGACGGTTATACGGACAAGCCGGTGCAAGTTAGCAGCGAACGTATCTTTTTCGTTTGCCGCAACACACAGCCCATTCAAAAGGCAGAATAGGAGGATATTTTGGAACAGGCTATTTTAGTAAAATACGGCGAAATTATTTTAAAGGGGTTAAACCGCCCGATTTTTGAAGATTTACTGGTAAAAAACATCCGTGCCGCCCTGCGCGGCTTAAACCCAGAAATTACAAAGGCGCAGGCAACGACTTATATTCACCTAGCGGATGAATCTATGATCGGCGATGCGATGGAGCGGCTGACAAAAGTGTTTGGCATAGTTTCCATCACCCGTGCATACGTTCTACCGAAAGAAATGGAAGCGATAAAGGAAGGAACGGCACAGTGCCTGGCTGATGTTTTAGCCGGCGCAAAAACCTTTAAGGTAGAGGCAAAACGCTCGGATAAAAAGTTCCCGCTCCAGTCTCCCGACATTTGCCGGGAAGTCGGCGGCTACCTGTGTGCAAAATTTCCGCACCTTGCGGTGGATGTAAAAGCGCCGGAAAAAACGGTTTTAGTGGAAGTGCGGGATACCAATACGTACGTTTCCTGTGATAAAATAAAGGGACCCGGCGGCATGCCCGTCGGAACAAATGCCAAAGCGATTTTGCTTCTCTCCGGCGGGATTGACAGCCCGGTTGCAGGATATATGGCGGCAAAACGCGGCGTTGCTTTAGAGGCGGTCCACTTTTTTTCCCATCCATATACCAGCGACCGCGCCAAAGAAAAAGTGTTAGAACTGGCAAAAATCATTTCTGCCTACACCGGTGGAATGAAGGTGCACATCGTGCCGTTTACCCAAATTCAGCTTGAGCTGCGTAAATCTTGCCCGGAAGAACAGCTTACGATCCTGATGCGCCGCTTTATGATGAAAATTGCTGAGCGCGTTGCGGTCAACAATAAGGCAATTGCACTCGTAACCGGGGAAAGCATTGGCCAGGTCGCAAGCCAGACGGTCGAGGCGCTGGGCGTGACCAACGACGCCGTCAGCCTGCCTGTCTTCCGCCCTGTCATTGGAATGGACAAGGATGAAATTGTGGAACGTGCGCGCATGATTGGCACCTTTGAAACCTCCATTTTGCCATACGAAGACTGCTGTACAATTTTCACCCCCAAGCATCCGAATACGAAACCAAAATTGGATAAAATAAAAGCGTCCGAACAGCTTTTGGACGGCGAGATGCTAATTGAAGAAGCCGTCCGCGGGATCGAAACTATTTTCGTTTCGTGATGGTTTTAAAACGTATTTATTTGCAATACCCATTGGAGTTAGCAGTTATTTAATGACTGCTGAACAATTCTGAAACGCAGCCGCATAGCGGTTTGTAAGCGTTTCAGAATTGTTTAGGTGCAAGGTTTTTGTGCTTTTTTTG
>CASGBM010000012.1 GCA_949299615.1 uncultured Eubacteriales bacterium
ACCAATTTTGAGCCGAATTGGACTCTTGATGCCTCGACAGAGGCATTTACCGCACTTAATTCTCCGGCAATTAACACTATATATTTACCAGGACAAACCGTCTGCGCCTGAAGCACTTCCACTTCCGCCGTTTTAATCATCAAATCCGCAGCCTGAATTCCTGTTGAAACTGTCTGATATTCAACCATTCCGATTGCTTTGCTCATGAATTAAACTCCCTTTCCTCATTCCTCGCCTTACTACGCCTGAATTGTCACGTATTTGTCATTGACATCAACAACCGTTCCGGAGATTGACGCATGAACCGATACGCTGAGCTTATCTGCCGCACCTTCTCCAACAACCTGCCCTGCCTTCACCCTATCTTTCACTTTTACAACAGGGACAGCCGGTGCGCCAATGTGCTGGCTCAGCAAAATTTTCACCTGTTTTGCAGGGATCTCCGTCTCCACTAAAGGAGCTGGAAAATTATATTGTGAAAGCCCGAGTCTGGCTGTCAGCCGTGCTTTCGGAATGGTGCGGAAAGGACGGTCTTCGTGCACGTCCTCATACGGTGCGTCTTTCGGGATCGGGATCCCTTTACTCCGCAGCCCAGCTTTATAAGCGCCAATCAATGTCCGTGGGGACAACCCCTGAAAACATGCATACATCTCACAAATACCACACTGGGAGCAAAACATGGTCCCAAGCATTGGCTTAATATCGTCAATTACCCCGCTTGAAGCCGCACGCATAAACAAATGCGGTTCAATCGGATGCCCCAGTAGGTTTCTGGAACACAGATCTGTGCACATTCTGCATTGGCAGCAAACACTCATTGCACGTTTCATATCAATAGAAATTTTACTCATCCGTTTTGAGACAATATACTGATCCTTCGGCATAACCAAAACCGCATTTGTCGTCTTGGTGACCGGGTCAAACGGATTCGCAATGCGGCCAGTCATCGGACCGCCGTTGATATATACCGGATCTTTTATTTTTGCTCCGCCCGCAAGGTCCACAACTTCCTGAAGCGTAATCCCAAGCGGAACTTTCAAGGTAACGGGATTTTCTACTTCTCCGGTTACTGTAATGTATTTCGTAATAACCGGCTCTTGCTTATGTATTGCATTATATACGTTAAGAATCGTCTCAACGTTGAAAACAGTAACGCCCACCGTAATCGGAATATTTCCCGGCGGCACCACCCTTTTTGTCGTCTCATAAATTAAAATTACTTCATCGCCCGCCGGATAAACTTCCGGCAGTAAACCAATTCTTGTTTTATGGAAAGATGGCAAAACCGCTTCCACTGCCTGCACGGCATTTTTATAGGATGGTTTTACCCCTATAATCACATCTTTTGCCTCTACGGCATCAGCAATCAACTCCAGTGTGCTGATAATTTCAAAGGCATATTTTTCAAGCACCTGACGGTGCAGTTTTAACAAAGGTTCACATTCGGCGCAGTTCAAAATGATCGTGTCTGCTCTTTTATCAAGCTTTGCATATGCCGGAAATCCAGCTCCGCCTGCGCCCGCAACTCCATTCTGCTTCATGATTGAAGTCAATTCACTCAGTTCCATATTATCACTACTCCAGTCCAATCGCATCATCAACAATCCCAACAATTGCGGCGTCAATAGGAGAATCAGCTAGATTACAGCCAATCCGGGCTGCGCTGCCCTGCGCCACCAGAACAATTTCACCGATGCCGGCGCCGACATTGTCAATCGCCACAAGGCGGTCTTGCTGCCGATCCATCCGTTCTAACGGCTCAACAATTAAAAACTTGCTTCCAACCAACTTTTCATTTTTACGAGTTGCCACTACGCTGCCCACAATTTTACCTACAATCACTACATTCACCTACTTTTCGCATAATAGCGGCAATTGCCGCAAAAACAAGCGCCCCGGGCGCGGCTGGCGCGCCCGGCATACGCTAAATTCCGCCACTTTGGACGTATTATTTCAAGGACGGAAGAATTTTCTCAACATCGTCATGCGGTCTCGGGATGACATGCGTTGCAATCAATTCTCCAAGACGGGACGCAGAAGAAGAACCTGCTTCAACAGCAGATTTTACAGCTCCGACATCACCGCGGACCATAACGCTTACCAATCCGGAACCGATTTTCTCTGTTCCTACCAGCGTTACGTTAGCTGCTTTGAGCATTGCATCAGCTGCTTCAATCGCCGCTACCAAACCTCTTGTTTCTACCATTCCTAATGCCTGTTGTACCATAACATAATCCTCCTTAACAATACTATTTTGTTCAGCGTTTTTCACCGGCTCGCTTACCGCCGGTACGGCAGGAGTGCTGGACGCCTGCGTTTTTTTTGTTCTTGCGGACCGGCCGGCTGACTTCGCCGGCTGGGCTGCATTGTTTCTTTTCGTTTCGGCCATGTTAATCACCGCCTAAAATTTTTTCTCAGATCATTATAGGGTAGGTAAGATTTTCTCCACGTCATTGTGCGGTCTCGGGATGACATGAACCGCTACCAGTTCGCCCAGTTTCTGTGCTGCGTTTCCGCCAACCTCTGTCGCTGCTTTTACTGCACCGACATCACCGCGAACCATAACACTTACTAATCCAGAACCGATTTTTTCTGTTCCGATTAAAACAACTTCTGCAGCCTTTACCATTGCGTCAGCAGCCTCAATCGCAGCTACCAAACCTCTTGTTTCTACCATTCCTAATGCTTCCTGTGCCATTATAACTTCCTCCTCGTATTTTTAGAAAATATATATTATTAACTTTAGTATTGTTATTGATTTACAATCGCAATTTTTAAGCCTTCCATTTTCAGATTAGTCACATGCGCTTCATTAATCTGTTCCAGCGGGAATTTATGGGTAATTAGCTTTTCTAAAGGTAGGCCAATTCCTTTTGCGCGCTTTAAGAAATCAAACGTGGTCGCGTAGTCACGCAGTGTATACACCCAAGAACCAACGGTCGTAATTTCTTTCGCACAAATATCAAAGTGCGGATTAATGGTTGCATCCCCGCCGTTAATAAAGAATCCCAGCTCGCAAAGTCCGCCGCCGTTGCGAATGAATTTATAGACATTTGCATGGGCAACCGGAGAGCCTGTGCATTGAAATGCAAAATCAGCCTGATAACCGCCAAACGCATCTTTTACCGCTTCTGTGAGTTCTTCAATTCCTTTGTAGTTTTTAAAATTCACCGAGTGGTCAGCGCCCATTTCTTTTGCAAACGCAAGGCGTTTGTCTTCTCCATCAACCGCAACAATATTTTCAATGCCCATCGTGCGCAAAATTGCTATACAAATAAGCCCAATCGGACCGCAGCCCTGCACGACTACGCGGCTGTTAAAACGGAGAATTCCCGTTGTCTTTGCACGCTCCACCGCGTGAATCAGCACCGCACATGGCTCAATTAAAATTCTAAGATCCAAGCTCAGATCGCTGACATTAAAAATGGTGGAGCCTTTGCGCACTAAAATGTAATCCGCAAACCAGCCGTTTAAATGAATATCATCGTCCGGCAAAAGACCATAAACATCGGCGCCGCCTACATTCTGTTTATTTAAGTCAAACATTGTAATGTCCGGATTGTCCTTAAAAATCATGCAAGTTACCACTTTATCTCCGACAGCAAGCGGTTTGCCGGCGCTGTCTTTGGTAACGTTTTTGCCCATTTTTACTATTTCACCCGTTCCTTCATGCCCCAAAGCAACAGGAATCAGGCCAAATGGGTCGCGCTTAAATTCATGTGCATCTGTACCGCAAACACCACAGCCTTCTACTTTAACCAATATGTCGTCGTCTCCGACCTCAGGAATCGGAAATTCTTTAAGATCATAGTGTTCCAAAGCTGTCAGCATAGCAACGCGGCTTGTTTTCGGAATTGCTCCGCCTGTCGGTTTTGCACTTTTTGCACCGCTGCTCGGCTGATCAGACATGCCCTGAAGGACTTCTTTTACGATTTGTTCTATTTTTTCAGAATTAATGTCCATCTTGCTTTCCCTATCCTTTCTGCAACTTACTACACCATTTGCATACTTTATTTTTTTATTGTCCAATAACCATTTTTGCGCTAATTCTGCTTCCTGCAGTTGCTTTACTCTTACTATGCCAACATATGCTGCTTTTAAGCTGTTTTGAATTGACGCATCGCCTTTTGCCGCATCGACAATCACAAATTTCCTGTCGCTGCCCGCAGGACAAAGCTGCTGCGCAAGATCCGCTTCTTTTTCTGCTGCCTGCCGCCAAACGTTTTGTTGGCTCTTAGGCAGCAAGTAACCCTTTTGTTCAATGAATTCATAAATTAGCAGATCTGCATAATTAGACAGCACAAGAATAATCGGATTGATTCCGGCAGCTATACTCTTTATCATTTCTTCGGCATACTGTTTCGGCGCTACATTGCCCGAATAAAGATAAGTTTGGCTTTCCCGGTTATTTAAAGGCACGAAATAACCTCCTCTAAAACCGAAGCCCCGAATTGTGCAAGCGCCGTATCCTGTTCTTCTGAGCCGCCGCTCACTCCAAGCCCGCCGATAATACGGCCATTATGTATCAACGGGACACCGCCGCCGAAAATAACAATTTTGCCGCCGTTTGTCAGCTCCAGCCCATAAAGAGAAGCTCCGGGCTGACACAGTTTCTTCAGCTGTGTTGTCGGCATTTTTAAAGCAACCACGGTATATGCTTTTTTAAGGGCTACGTCATAGCTTGCGATATATGAATCGTCCATACACTCAACAGCAACAGGTCTTGCCGCAGCGTTTGACACCGCAGCCACAACGGAGACTCCCATTTCATTGGCTTTCTCTTCCACCCGCGCAATGATTTTACGCGCAAGCGCAAGCGTCATGTCAGTCAACTCGGTTTGTTTGCTCGAACTGCCCCCATCGGAATAAAGATCTGCAATCGCTTTTCTTACCAAACCGGCAACCTCTTTTTCATTCATGGTCTTCACCTCACCGGAACATTATTTATTGAGCTGAGCCATTACTTTCTTTGTAATTTCTGCAACCAAATCACTGTCCGGATTGCTTACAGGAGCGCTGCCGCAGGTGCAGGAAGATCCGCAGCTATGGCAGCTCGGCAACCCAGCTTTTGCATTCGGGCAAAGATCTGCAGGATGTTTGCCTTTCATTCCAAACTGTCTGCGAATGTCATACAGTCTTTCTACCTGTGCTTTTGACAGCTCTTTCGGTCCTCCTAAGTGCTTAGAGAGATACAGAAGTTGTGCGTAAAACTCAACAGATTCCATTTTGTGATAAGCATTCAGCAAAGAATCAGAATATGCCAGCGCACCGTGATTTTCCAGAAGCACGGCATCATAATACTGCAAATATTTTGAAACAGCATCCGGAATCTCCTCCGTAGACGGCGTGCCATACTCAGCAATCGGCACACACCCAAGCGCAATAACGGCTTCCGGCATAATCGGCTGTGTCAGCGGAACGCCGGCAATTGCAAATGCAGTTGCATACATCGGATGCGCATGAACAACCGACTGAACGTCTGGTCTTTCTTTATAAACACGCATGTGCATTTTTATTTCTGATGACGGTTTAAAACCAGGATTTGCCTGAATAACCTCACCTTTTGCATTCACCTTGCAAATATATTCCGGTGTCATAAATCCTTTGCTGACGCCGGTTGGTGTGCATAAAAATTCATTGTCAGAAATTTTTACCGAGATGTTTCCATCATTTGATGCAACCATGCCGCGGTCGTAAATTCTTTTCCCGATGTCACAGATTTGTTTTTTGATTTCGTACTCAGATACCATTTTGCATTCTCCTTTTCCATAAGATCAGCCGGAAATGCGGCTGTAAATAGTTCAAAATTTTATCTCTAGTATCATTTTACCATATAAAACAGAAAAGTCAAGAGGTTTTATGATGTTTTTGTTGTTTTTTTGTTTGTTTTTGCCCGTTTTGTTGAGTTTTCCGTGCCAAATCAGGCATTTTAAGCCATTTCCCACGGTAAAACATCCCCATCTTCTTTTAAATGCTCTAAAATATCGCTAACTCCCTCACCGGTTTTCGAGCTGACAAAAAACACGTTGCGGCAGCCGGCAAGACGCAGCCAGCGCTCTGCTCTATCAGGTCTTGCGCCTTCTTCATCTATTTTGGTTACAATCCCGATGACTTCCCGGTTTGCCATATTGGTAATATTGGGGCTGTAAAGCGAATAGGGTTCCGTTGCACTCAAAAGCAATCCCACAACATCTGCCTCATATGCATATAGCGCCAGGGCTCTGCCCAAAAATTTGTTTTCCGCATATTCCCCCGGAGTATCAATAATCACATCATAATGGTTGACATACTGCGTTTTTTTATATGTAATGTGTTCTCCGCGCAGGGCTTGTGTTAAGCTCGTTTTCCCGCATTCGCTGCGGCCCATTAAAATTATTTTTTTCATACGTTCCGCCCGTCTATGTCCTGGTAATTTCACAAACTGTAAAGCCCAACTTCTCCCGCGCATAGTCCACCAGCGCGCGCAAAGAGGTCTCCACCTCCGAGACCGTTCCGGTGATAATCAGCGTGCCGCTGAAACGGTCAACAAAGCCAAGCTCCACTCCTGAAGTTTTGATGGCAATGTCGCCGGCGATAATTGCCGTTTCGCTGGGCGACATAGTTACAA
This sequence comes from uncultured Eubacteriales bacterium, assembly GCA_949299615.1. Classification (GTDB taxonomy): domain Bacteria; phylum Bacillota; class Clostridia; order UBA1381; family UBA9506; genus RGIG1666. The sequence continues at coordinate 6,608 of CASGBM010000012.1, forward strand.
TTCCAATGGCGCTTTTTGCATAGTCCACCGCAGGATCTAGGCCCAATTTTTGATATAAAACAGCATCCGGATTGGCGATGATATGCGCCAGGGTAATTTGCTTGCCCGGTACGATTTCCTGTATGATCCGCATTTTATCCGTTAAGGATAAAGAGTCCTTTTCAAGCATCGCTTATATTCCTTTCGTTTCTTACTCTTATTTTATCAACCGTTCAGCCATTTTGCGTTAAAAGCTGAAAGATTGAGCCGGCAACATCCGTTGTCCGATAGTTGCTCACGGCAAGCGCTTCCGGCTTTGCCCACGTCGGAGCAAACGATAATGCCGTGTGTTGAAGCATGGCAACATCATTTGCATTATCTCCGAACACCGCCGTTTCAGCGGGCAAAATTCCCAGCTGCCGCTGAAGCGCGGACAGGGCAGAAAATTTATTCACGCCGGAAACTACGAAATCCTGCCAGTTCCTGTCGTCGTAAACCTTGCAGATTTCGGAAGACAAGTCCGGCGGCAAGAGAATTTGCGGTCTGCCATAAAAGGATATTTTATAAATCGGTTCTTTTATTTCATCCGGCGAAAACACGTTTAACACATGCTGCTGGAAGCTTTCGTGTATCAGCGCTGAAAATCCCGAATGATTTCCGGTATAATATGTAAGATATTTTCCGCTGTATAAGCACCCAGTCATACCCTGGCTTTGTGTAAAAAGAAAAACACGCTTTAAAAGCGAACTGGAAAACATGTTTTGAACGTTCGTCTGATCTTTGTATACTAAAAGCGCACCGTCAGAAGAGATAAAATACATTTGATCTCTGACAGGCTCAAAAAAACGCAGCATTTCATGATAAGTCCGACCGCTGGCGGCAACAAACACCTTATCATGTTTTTGCGCTTCCTTAACCGCTTCAAACACCTTTGGTTCCAATTTTTTCTGATTTTTTAAAAGAAGGGTTCCATCTAAATCACTTACAATCATTTTCAGCAAATCCAAACGCCCTCCTTTTCCACACTTATGTTTATATTTTACCGCTTTGTTTTGAAATTGTCAAGCACTGCTTTTTTTGTTTTTCTTGTTTCCAAAAACCTTGTTGTGCGCTTAACTGCGGGGTTTTCTCATATTTCTTTGCATTGTTAATAGAAAAAAATCAAAAAAAACCAAAGAATTAGCCGCCGTTTTTTTGGTTTTTGTTATTGTTTATTATCTGTTTTCCGCAAAAATAAACCAATACAGAGGAAAACAAATATGTTAATTTCTCTTTGTTTTAGGTTTTGCTCTTTTATAAAAACTGCACAGCCGTTTGCAAAAGCGCATAAAAATACCCGGTCTGGAATCAGACCGGGTATTTTTACTTTTTATTTACTTATAGCGTCTTCTCAGCCAGATCACCAGACCGGAAGCTAGCAGTCCCAGCGGAATGATCACGATTAAAATTACAAACCAGGTCCAAAAATGTCCCTGTGTAATGGTGAGCGAACCGCCAGGCATTAATTTAGACCGAACGGTTATGCCGGAATCCGAACCTTTCATCCAGTTAACCGTGTTCAAAAGCACATCTTCATTGGCAAAACGCGCCTCCAGCGTAAGTGCGTCAAACATTGCTTCCGAACCGCAAACGACCAATCGACCTGTGTAGGTTTCATTTTCCTGCATCAAATAATTTTCCCGTGTCGCTGCCAGCATTAGATTAAACTCGCCTGTTTTTGCATCTGCCTTTGAAGAGCCGCTCGCAAGGCTTGCTACATCTGTTTCCGTTGCTTCCGGAGAAGACTTTAAAACAACGTCCACGGTTACAGATGACGGCAGTTCGCCGGAAATTTCAAAACTGTTCGACAACGCGGTAGCTACTTCTTTCTGCCCGTCTGACACAGGATCTATAATCTCATGATCGCCGAACTCTACCAACGATATCTGTGAGCCGCTCAGCATCCGGTTTTGATCCAGTACGATGTTGTTATTGCGAATGATTCCCCAGTCGGACTCCAAATAACTTTCCAGCCGCTCCAGTCTTTGCATGATCTGCGGGTCAAAGTTAATCATCACATTTCCGCCGCGGTCCAAATATTGATCCAGCTTTTCAATTTCTTCCGCAGAAAAATCATTTTGCGGTGCATTCACAATAATCATAGAATTTTTATCCGCCGGAAAATCCTGCGTCAAAGTATCTAAGCTTTCAACCTGATAGGCGTCTGTTTCCAATACTGTTTCCGCCGAGCTTGCCTTTGTCTCCCCATGCCCGGTTGTAAACGTAATGGCGGATAAAGACATGCCATCCACAAAATTGGCTAATTTGGAAGTAACCGAACGTTCAATATTGCTTTGTCCGTCTGTGGTAATAAAATTCGCCGAGCTGACAAATTCGCTTTTTACACCGTTGCTTAAGACCAAGGATCCCAGCGTAAACTTATCTGTTTCAATAATATCCTGATACCCCGCCAGCGCGGAAGGGTCTTTCACCAAGTCCACTTCCTCCACTGTTATTTTACTGTTTTGCTGGGTGTATTTGCTCAGCACGTTGCGGATCATGCTGATTTGTTCCGACTCCGTTCCGTCTGTAAACATCAGCACTTTTATATCATCCTCAATTTTTCCCAAAAGCTCTTTACTGGTATCCGTCAATTCATAAATCCCATCTTCCGTGAAATCAATCTCGAGCGAAAAACGGTCATTTAAAGTAACCAAAATGGCGTTAAGCAGCAAGGTAATTATAATTGCCCCGACAATAATGACAGAAGAATTCATAGAATAGCGAAACGCTTTTTTATTTTTTTTCATTGCTTATTTCCACCGCCTTTTCTCGATTACACGCACCGTCAGCAGCAAAAACAGCGCTGTCAGGCTGACAAAATAAAATACAGGAACAAAGTTTAAAACACCGAGCGTGAAATCGGTAAAGCGATTGTTAATCGCCAAAAATTCAATCAGCCAGTCAAGCGTCACGCCAAGCCAGTGGAATGCCCCGTCCATCATGTTAGAAAACTGGAAGTTTAAGCTGGAAGAGAACCACAGGAAAAAGATAATTGCAAGCGTCGAAACCGCGGCAATGACTTGGCTTTGTGTCAAAGACGACAAGAACAGACCAATGGATATAAAAAACGTCCCCATTAAAAAGAGTCCAAGATACCCAATGAAAATCTCACTGAAGACTGGTTCTCCATAGCTGTTCAAAACCAAAATGTAAAACATCGTGGCTACCACAGCAATCAAAAGCACACAAACCGCAGCAAAAAATTTTCCCAAAACAATCCCCGATATTTTTACAGGGGCAGTCAAAAGCAGTTGGTCTGTTTTGCTCTTTTTTTCCTCAGCAAACGTTCTCATTGTTAGGATTGGAATGACAAAAATAAAAATGAGGCTGATGTTGCTGAAAAAATATTTCATCAGTGTCGTTTGGCTGTTCAGATTAATAAATACGAACATCAACGAGGCATAGAAGAAAAATGCCGCTAAAAAGATAAATCCGATCGGGGAGCGAAAGTACGCTTTGAATTCCCGCCTAAATATTGCCTTCATGATGGATCCCCCTCCTCTTTTTCTTCTGCTGCGCTGTCATCTATGTTAGAATCGGCCGTTTCTTCCTCTTCGGCCGCCGTTTCTGCACATTCTGCAGCCGGCATATCTTCTGTAATTTTAACATCTTCTGCAATTTCTGTTTTTGCCTCAGGCTCGTCATCTTGAGTTTCGGTTTCTGCGCTGTCTGATACAGAAGCGACCATTTCCACTTCATCTTCTGATACACTCTCGTAAACAGCATCAATTTCCGCCGGATTTTGCGTTACTTCCAGGAAAATGTCTTCCAGGCTTAGATCCATAGCCTGCATTGCCAAAATCGGCAGGGAATTTTGCGCCAATGCATTAAAGATCGGCGTACGGACATCCATATTTGGTTCCGCTTCGATAATAAAGTCAATACTGCCCGTCTCTTTACGGCCCAAGGATTTTATGTATTTAATCCCTGCAATATTTTCCAGAGCATCCAAAATAGTACGTTCATCCCCGGCGACGCGAAGCTGGAATTTATTTTCATTTGAAATAGATTTCCCAAGATTTTCCGCCGTATCGCTGGCTACAAGACGACCGTTGTTAATAATGATTACCCGCTCACAAATCGCGTTCACTTCCTGCAATATATGAGAAGAAAGGATAACCGTATGGTCTTTTCCAAGCTTTTTAATCACGTCACGGATCTCTATGATTTGTTTGGGATCCAGACCAACCGTAGGCTCGTCTAAAATCAGCACCTCAGGACTGCCGACCATTGCCTGCGCAAGACCCACGCGCTGTTTATACCCTTTTGAAAGATTCGAAATTAAGCGGTCTTTGACATCTGTGATTTTCACTGCTTCCATAATTTTATCCAGATGCTCTTTTTTGTCTTCCGTTGCGCCTTTTAATTCATAAACAAAATCCAGATATTCTGAAACTGTCATATCCATATAAAGCGGCGGATGTTCCGGAAGATAGCCAATTCTTTTTTTCGCTTCAATCGGATTATCCAAAATATCATAGCCGTCAATTTTCACTTCACCCGAAGTGCAAGATAGGTAACCCGTCAAAATATTCATTGTTGTCGATTTCCCAGCGCCATTCGGCCCTAAAAATCCTAATATCTCGCCCTTGGGAACGCTGAAAGAGATATTATCAACAGCCAGCTTGTCGCCGTATTTCTTGGTCAAATTTTTAATTTCAACCATATGAAATAACCTCCTGTGTTGGTATTCTTTCCCGTAACCTGCGCGCAAAGCACAAGAACAAATTTATCATAGCATATCATTGTGTACATTTTGTGAATAAACCGTAAAAATTTTTAATTGATTTCTTCTTTCAAAACATTTGTTTTAATAGATAATTCCTTCAGTTGCTTTTGATCCACCAATCCAGGCGCACCGGACATAATTTCCGAAGCGTCTTTCACTTTCGGGAATGCAATTACGTCCCGAATACTGTCGCGGTTTGCTAAAAGCATAATCAAGCGGTCCAGACCGTAAGCCATGCCGCCGTGCGGAGGCGTGCCGTATTGAAACGCTTCCAGTAAAAACCCAAAGCGTTCATTGGCATCTTCCTGCGTAAAGCCAAGCGCATGGAACATTTTAGACTGCAGCTCCTGGTTATTAATACGGATACTCCCGCCGCCAACCTCTGTCCCATTAAATACCATATCATACGCACGGGAACGCACCTTGTGCGGTTCTGTTTCCAAAAGCGGAATATCTTCTTCCATCGGCATGGTAAACGGATGATGTTTTGCAACGTAGCGTTTTTCTTCCTCGCTGTACTCAAACAGCGGAAATTCTGTCACCCACAAAAGATCATAACTGCCTTCAGGAATGAGTTCAAAACGCTTTGCAAGCTCTAAACGCAGCGCGCCCAATGCATCGTAAACAATTTGGTCGCGGTCTGCTACGATCATGATAATATCGCCGACTTCTGCATTCATTGCCGAAAGCATGGCGTCAATTTCTTCTTGTTGAAAGAATTTTGTAATGGGAGACTTCAGTTCATTTTCACCGATAACGATCCATGCTAAACCCTTTGCCTTATAAATTTTAACAAAATCAACCAAGCCATCCAAATCACGGCGTGACAGTTTCGCGTCACCGCCCTTGCAGTTAATAGCGCGCACGCTTCCGCCTTTTTTAATCACATCCGCAAACACTTTAAACTCACAGTCTTTCACAACATCAGAAAGATTGACTAACTCCATCCCAAAACGGGTATCCGGTTTATCCGAGCCGAAGCGGTCCATCGCCTCTTGATACGGAATCCGGCGAAACGGTGTCGGAAGGTCTATGTTATAAATTTCTTTGAATACTTTTTTCATAAACCCTTCGTTCACGCTCATCACATCTTCTTCGTTCACAAAGGACATTTCAAGGTCAATCTGGGTAAATTCCGGCTGGCGGTCTGCACGCAAATCTTCATCCCGGAAACATTTTGCAATCTGAAAATAACGGTCCATGCCGGATACCATCAAAAGCTGCTTGTAAAGCTGCGGCGACTGCGGCAGGGCATAAAACGCCCCCGGATGCACCCGGCTGGGCACCAGATAGTCCCGCGCACCTTCCGGTGTGGATTTAACCAGCACCGGCGTTTCAATTTCCAAAAATCCGTTTTCATCATAATAATCTCTTGCTAATTTGCACACCCGGTGACGCAGCTCCATCAGGCGCTGCATATCGGGACGGCGAAGATCCAGATAGCGGTATTTCAGGCGCACCTCTTCCCGCACATTGCTGTTCTCTTCAATATAAATCGGCGGGGTTTCTGCCTTTGACAAAATCCGCAGCTGTTTGGCTTTTAATTCAATTTGCCCCGTAGGGATTTTTTCATTTACGGTCTCCGGATCTCTTTTTACAATTTCTCCCGTCACCGCCAGCACATATTCGCTCCGGATTGTGTCCGCTTTTTCAAACATTTCCTTGTCTTTTTCCACATTAAAAACGACCTGCAAAATGCCGCTTCGGTCACGCAAATCCACAAAAATCACGCCGCCCAAATTACGGTAAACCTGCGTCCAGCCCATTGCCGTGACGGTTTTCCCAACATCTTCCACCGTAAAATCGCCGCACCGGCGCGTTCTCTTTAGCCCCTTGATCGTCTCCATCTCATTCGTCCTCCAATTTATCTGTTATCTTTAATATACCTTGATAAATCCGCAAGCGCAATTTCTTCCGCTTCCCCGGTTTCCATGTTTTTAACCGCAGCTACGCCGGATCGTATTTCATCGTCCCCCAGCACCACAGAATAATGCGCGCCGATTTTATTGGCAAACTTCATCTGCGCTTTTACGCTCCGGTTTAAATAGTCTCGCTCAGCGCTTATTCCGTCTTTGCGAAGCTGGTACACATACCTCTGCACAAACCGGTCCGCCGCATCGCCGATATTGGCAACGAAAACCTCTGCCGTTTCATTATTTTTGAGCGGGACTTCCAGCTGATTCAGCATAAGCATCAACCGCTCCATGCCCAAGCCAAAACCAACCCCCGGCGTATCCGGGCCGTCCAGCTCCTCTACTAAGCCATTATAGCGTCCGCCGCCGCAGACCGTTCCCTGCGATCCGATATTTTTGGATACGATTTCAAACACCGTTTTGGTATAATAATCTAAGCCTCTGACAATGGTACCGTCCACCTGGTACGGAATTCCCATTTCATCTAAATATCCTTTTAATTTTTCAAAGTGATCGCTGCATTCCTCACAAATATGATCCAAAAGGATCGGCGCTTTCATATATATTTTTTTGCAGTCCGAGGATTTGCAGTCCAAAATACGCAAAGGATTTTTCTCGTACCGCTGGCGGCAGGTTTCGCACAATTCGTCCAAGTGCGGTCTGAAAAATTCTTTTAGTTTCTCATTATAAACCTTGCGGCATTTCGGGCAGCCAATGCTGTTGATATTCAGTTCCACGCCGTCAAGTCCCAGCCGGCGAAAAAGCTCCATTGCCAAAGAAATTACTTCTGCATCAATCGCCGGCCCCTGCGCGCCAAACGCCTCCACGCCAAACTGATGGAAAGCGCGCAGTCTGCCCGCCTGAGGCTTTTCATACCGAAAGCACGGGGAAATATAATACAGCTTGCTCGGCTGCGGATTTGCATAAAGGGAATGTTCTACAAAGCTTCGCACGACCGGCGATGTCCCCTCTGCTTTTAGCGTAACGCTTCGGTCTCCTTTGTCTAAAAACGTGTACATTTCTTTTTGAACCACGTCTGTGGTATCTCCCACGCCGCGTTCAAACAGCTCGGTATATTCAAACATTGGGGTTCTGATTTCGCTGTAACCATATTCTAAGCACAAACGGCGGATAAGCTGTTCCACTCTGTGCCATTTATATACTTCAGCAGGTAATACGTCATGCGTTCCTCTCGGCGCCTTCACTTGCATATTACCAACCTCCTTTTTACAAATTAACTGTTAAATTATATCATATCCAACACAAAAAAGCAAATACTATCCGGCAATTTCGTTCAGATTCAGCTGCAAAAGCTTAGAAACCCCTTTTTCCTGCATGGTAACACCGTAAATCACATCGGCACTTTCCATGGTGCCGCGGCGGTGTGTGACAATAATGAACTGCGTTTTTTTACTGTAATTTTTTACATAGTCCGCAAAACGGTAAACATTCACATCATCCAAAGCCGCTTCAATTTCATCCAAAAAGCAAAACGGAGTCGGCCGGGTGCGCAAAATAGCAAATAACAGCGCAATGGCAGAAAGAGCGCGCTCTCCGCCGGACAAAAGCGACAGGCTTTGCAGTTTTTTCCCCGGCGGCTGAACGTCAATATTAATTCCACACTCCAAAATGTTCTGCGCGTCCGTAAGGGCCAGTTCCGCGCTCCCGCCGCCGAACAATTCGACAAAGGTTGTTTTGAAATACCGGTTGATCTGCTCAAATTTTTCTGAAAACTGCTCTTTCATGATTTTCGTCATTTCTTCAATCAGCGCATGCAAATCCATTTTGGCTTTTTCCAAATCATCGCGCTGTGCGGTCAAAAATTCAAACCGCTCTTTTACCGTCTTAAACTCTTCAATTGCGTCCACATTGACATTGCCAAGCTCCCGTATCTTTCCTTTTAGCTCGGCAATCTTTTTGTTCACCGCAATCATGCTTCCCAGATCCTCTTTTTGGTACGAAAGCGCGTCGGAAAACGTCAGTTCATATTCGTCCCACAAACGATTAAGCGCATTTTCCTGCTCCACATCCAGTTTGACCTTTTTGGTTTCAAGCCGGTTATAATCATTGGTCAGCTGATACACGTTTTCGCGCAGTTCTTTCGAGCGCGTCTGCATCGCACGCGATTTTTCTTCAAAATCCGATTTTTCGCCTAAAAGATCCTGAATTGCTTCTTGAAATTTTTCTAGCTGCCGCTGCATAGAAGCAATCCCCGTGCGTTTTGTTTCAATTTCGGCGGCAAACTGCTCGTTTTTATTTTGAATGTCTGCAATTTCACTGCTGCGAAGCTCCACATGTGTTTTGTCCTGAGCGCAGCTGCCTTGAAGCGCAGATATTTTATCCGTCATAACATCTATGTCTTTCTCCAGCGCAGATTTTTCCACCGTAATTGCAATTATTTGGTTTGCAATCTCTTGTTTTTGAATCATAACCTTTTCAAAGTTTTGTTCCAGCTGATTGATCTTTGTGCGCTGTTCCTCAATTATTTTTTCCTGTTCAGCAATGTCTGAAGTAATTCTTTCTGTCTCTTTCTGGGAAACACAAATTTTATCTTCTATTTCGTTTCTTTCCTCAAGAAGACGCGCTTTTCCGGTACTGATGTCCTGAATCAGCGCCTGATTATGCGCCATATCCTGCTCAATTACAATCATAATTTCCTTGTTTTCCCGAAGGATATCGCCGCTTTTGAGGATAGCAAATTCTATGTTCTCTTGTTCTTTTTCCAGCTTTGAGGCAGACTCGGTGAGTCTTGCTTGCTCCTGTTCCAATACCTTTGCATCTTCTTCGAGCTGCCGGATTTCTTTTTCCCTGCCCATTAAACTTGCGTGGCGGTTCATGCTGCCGCCGGAAATACTGCCGCCGGCATGGAACAGTTCTCCTTCTAAGGTAACAATGCGAAACGTATTTTTATATTTTCTGGATACTTGAATCGCGGAGTCCATCTGATCCATAACAACCGTACGGCCCAAAAGGTGGACAGCAATTCCCGCATATTTCCTGTCATAGCTGACAAAATCACTTGCCAATCCTAAAAATCCCTTTTCCTGTTTCACTTTTGAAACATCAAGTTCACTGCCTTTAACCGCGCTCACAGGCAAAAAGGTCGCACGGCCGCACTTGGCGGCTTTTAGATGCTCAATTGCCATTTTTGCGTCATTTTCCTCTCCTACCACTATATTTTGCATAGCGGCGCCAAGCACTGCCTCAACTGCCAAAGTGTATTCCGGCTCAGAAGAAATCAGTTTGGATACAGGACCGTAAATCTTTGCCGATTTAAGACAGCCGTTTTCATGCTGCCGCATAATTTCTTTGACGCTTTTCTGATAACCCTCATAATTTTGCTCCATTGCCTTTAGCATGGAAAGCCTTGATTTTTTATCATTAAGCTGAATTTTAGTCTGTGTCATGTCCTTTTGCATCTGCGCTAATTTTCCGGCAATCGTTTCTTTTTCTGCCTTTTCTTTTTCCAGTCTTTCTTCCACAGAGCCAATCCATTGCTGTTTGCGAGCATATTCTTTTTCCAGTTGGTTTTGTTTGTCCTGCAGTTCATTTTCTCCTGTGCTGCGTTGTTCCAATTCTGATTCGACCGCCAGCTTGCGGTTTTTCAAATTCTGCCGGATAATTTCCTCGTTGGAAAGTTTTATTTTATTGTCACTGACGACATTAAGCGCCTCCACAACCGCGTTTTTTAAAGTTTCAATCGCCCCATTCTGCTCCCCGGCGCCGGCGGATATTTCTTCGTTCCTTCTTTGAAGCTCCACAATCTTCTGCTCTTTTTCTTCTTTCTCTGTCAAAAGGGCACGAAGAGATTCCTCTGCTTTTGCAGTTTCCGCTTTTCCTTCTAAAATCCTATTTTCCAGCTCTTTGGTTTCTGCCTCTATTCTTTTTATCAGCTGCAGGTTCCCCTCAATGGTGTTGGATAAAACTTCCACTTCGCTTTTATTCATGCTGATTTGCGCTTGTGTGTCCCGCAAATTCTGCTCATTTTCCCGAACAGAGCCTTCTTTTTCTTTCGCAGTTTGGTAAAAATCCTCCTGTTCTTTTTCTGCCTGCTCCGTCTCCTGTTTCATAGCTTCCAAATGGGCAGACACCGTGCGGAGTTTTTCTTCCAGCCCGGCCATTTGTTCCTTGTTTGCCGTAATGACAGACAGCGCGGCATTCACCTCATAAATTTTCAGTTCCTCTTTTAAAACAAGATATGTTTTTGCCTTTTGCGACTGCCTCTCAAGCGGTTCCAATTGATTTTTCAGTTCCAGGATAATATCCGCTACCCGGTCAATATTCTCTTCTGTACGGCTAAGCTTGCGCTCCGCCTCTTCTTTGCGGTAACGGTATTTAGAAATACCGGCAGCCTCTTCAAAAATCTGCCGCCGATCCTCTGATTTCGTAGAGAGGATTTCCTCTATTTTCCCCTGTCCAATCATGGAATAGCCATCCCGTCCGAGCCCTGTATCCATAAACAGTTCATGAATATCCTTTAAACGGCAGGGCGACTGGTTAATTAAATACTGGCTTTCGCCCGATGCAAACACTTTTCTGGTGATGGCAACTTCCTCAAATGCAATCGGCAGCTGGTGGTCTTTATTCTCTAAAACAAGCGTAACCTCCGCAAAACCCAAAGGGCTCCTTTTTTGTGTGCCGTTAAAGATAACATCTTCCATTTTTGCGCCGCGCAGCGTTTTTGCGCTCTGCTCCCCCAAAACCCAGCGAACCGCATCTGAAATGTTGCTTTTTCCGCTTCCATTCGGTCCCACAATCGCAGTAACGCCGCTGGAAAAATCAAGTGATATTTTATCTGCAAACGATTTAAAGCCTTGCAATTCCAGACCTTTTAAATACATAATATCCTCCACTCGCCATATTTTACTTGCTCGTCCTGAATAATGCGAATCTCTTTCAGCGCAAAATCTAACTTCCACCGGTTTATATTTTCTCTCTTTAATCCGACAAAAGCGGAAACGAACCGGGGATGGACAGCTATTTGCAGGGTTTTTCCTGCATTTTTCTTCAATTCCTGCGAAACGCTATCATAAACCAAGGCGCTTTCTACCAATTCGCCAAATGCCGGATGGTATGGTCCTGCCAAAACATCTTCTCCAATCTTGATACCATCGCTGTTCATAAGCCCGACCCGGATCACCTGTACCTTCGCCGCACGAAACCGTTTTAAAACCTCTTTGCTCAAATCTACTGCTTCCGCCAAATGAAGCGGCGTATAGCTTCCGTTTTGATACCACTGCGCCAGAAGGGTATCCCGAATAACCAGCGTGGGGTAAATCCGTGCGCAATCCGGTTTTAGCCGGATCAGCTGCCGAACACTTTTTAAGGCTTTTTCCCGGTTGTCCGAAGGAAGTCCCAGCATCACTTGATGCCCCAGCCGAATCCCGGCGGCCCGAATCATTTGAGACGCCCGTACCGCATCCTCTGCGGTATGTCCGCGCAAATTTTTCCGAAGCACGTCCTCATCCATTGATTGAACGCCCAGTTCAACCATCGTCACCCCATAGTGTTTCAGCCTTGACAAAACGGTCTCATCGATATAGTCTGGGCGGGTCGATAAGCGTATCCCGTCAATTTTTCCCGTATCTGCAAAACGATATGCCGCAGCCAGCAGGGCTTCCTGCTCACGGGCCGGGATTCCCGTAAAGCTGCCGCCAAAAAAACCAACCTCAACGCTGCAGCTTGTCCGGTCAATGGTTTTCAACGATTCTTCTATCGTTTTTTCTGCCATTTCCGGCGTCACAGGGCACGCCATGCCGGTAATTTTTTTCTGGTTGCAGAAAGAACAGTTGTTGGGACAACCGAAATGCGGCACAAAGACAGGAATGGTTTTGTGTTTTCTCATGACTTGCCTCTTGTCTTTTTCAGTTTGGTAAGGGCATCCTGCGCAGCCGCCTGCTCGGCCCTCTTTTTGCTGTTTCCTTCGCCTTCTCCAAAAACCACATCATCGAGCAGGACGTGAACAAAAAAGCTTTTCTGATGGTCCGGACCGGATTCACTTACCACCCGGTAGGAAATAGCTTGATTGGACTGCGCCTGAATAGTCTCCTGAAGCGTGGTTTTAAAATCTTTAAACCGCTTTCCGTTTACCGCCGCCACAATGGTCTCATGCAGCTGTCCTAAAACCCATTCCCTCACCTGCGGAAGCCCCGAGTCCAGATAAATTGCGGCAATCAGCGCTTCAAATGCATCCGCGAGAATTGAAATTCTCGTCCGTCCGCCGGTCATTTCCTCTCCGTGCCCCAGCCGCAAAAACGTTCCCAGCTCAATGTTCAATGCACACTGCCACAGCGAATGTTCACACACAACCGCCGCACGCACTTTAGACAGATCCCCCTCGGGCAGTTTGGGATAGTTTTCAAAAAGGTAACGGCTGATCACCAAGCTCAGCACCGAATCCCCTAAAAATTCCAGCCGCTCATTATAGGTAATAGATTTATTCCGGTTTTCATGAGAAAAAGAGCTGTGCGTTAAAGCGTTTTGCAGCAGCTGTTTGTTCTCAAACCGGTAACCAATGATTTCTTCTAATGCTTTTAAACGATTCATAATACACTCCTGCACAGCAGGCATTGACCAAACGCCAAAAAATAACGTCTCGTCAATAACCGCCGGAATAATACGGATGAAGCGGGCAGTAAAAACTGCCCGCAGTGATCCGTTAATCTGTATATTTTTTCAATAATATGGTCGCGTTATGTCCGCCAAAACCCAGGGAATTGGACAGTGCATAGCGGATTTCTTTTTCTCTTCCCTGATTGACAACGTAATCCAGATCGCAGTCCGGATCACTCTCTTTGTAATTGATTGTTGCCGGCAGGTATCCTTCTTCCAGTGCCAACGCACTAATAATGGTTTCGACCGCTCCGGCCGCTCCCAAAAGGTGCCCGGTCATGGATTTGGTAGAGCTCACCGCCAGCTTATAGGCGTGTTCACCAAATACTTTTTTGATAGCTTCCGTTTCAAATTTGTCATTATACGGAGTGGCTGTTCCGTGCGCATTGATGTAGTCCACCTCTTCGGGCTTGATTTTTGCATCGTCAATCGCTTTTTTCATTGCCTTTGCACCGCCGTCACCGTCCGGTGATGGTGCGGTGATATGATAAGCATCGTCCGTTGCACCATATCCCACTACCTCCGCAACGATCCGTGCGCCGCGCGCTTTTGCATGCTCCAGTTCTTCCATAATAACAATTCCCGCGCCTTCTCCCATGATAAATCCATCGCGGTTTTTATCAAACGGGCAGGATGCCGCTTTCGGGTCATCGTTTCTGGTGGACATTGCCTTCATAGAGCAAAATCCGGCATAAGACAGCGGCGTAATTGCCGCCTCTGCTCCGCCCGTAATCATCACGTCCGCATCACCGTAACGGATTGCGCGAAATGCTTCGCCCACCGCATGGGTTCCGGACGCACAGGCAGAAACCACGCAAAAATTAACACCCTTTGCGCCTGTCATAATGGCAACCTGACCGGCTGCCATGTTAGAAATCATCATTGGGATAAAAAACGGGCTGACTCTGCCCGGACCTTTATTCGCAAGCACGGACGCCTGGTTTTCCAATGTTTCAATCCCGCCGATACCGGAGGCGATAATGACACCGACTTTATCTTTGTCTTCTTTTTCCATATCCAGCTTTGCGTCCTCTATTGCCATTTTACTGGAAGCCATTGCAAACTGGGTATAGCGATCCATGCGTTTTGCCTCTTTCTTATCAAGAAACTGCTCTGGCTCAAATCCCTTTACCTCTGCCCCGATCTGGCAGGCAAATTCGCTTGCATCAAACTTTGAAACCGTATCCACTCCGCAAACGCCGTTTTTTACATTGGTCCAAAACAGTTCTTTTCCAATTCCTATCGGCGTAACTGCACCCACGCCGGTAATTACTACTCTGCGCATATTCATTACCTCCATCTTTCTCACAGCACAAAACCCGCAGCATATCCGGGTTTTTCCTATATAAAAAGTCTGGTTTGACTTTATCCTCGTTTGACTTTTCAAAAAAGTCCCGCAAAAGTACGGGACTTTTTTGATGTATCCTAATTCATCTTATTTCGCATTTGCTTTGATATAGTTGACAACATCGGCAACCACCTTGATGTTTTCTGCTTCGCCGTCCGGAATTTCCATATCAAATTCTTCCTCCAGCGCCATAATCAGCTCAACGATATCCAAAGAATCTGCGCCCAGGTCGTCGATAAAAGACGCTTCCATGGTTACTGCGCTCTCTTCCACGCCCAACTGCTCAACAATAATGTCTCTCACTTTCTCAAATTCCACGAATATTCACCTCCCCAAGTTAAATTTATTTATATTACATCACAAGACCGCCGTCAATATGTATCACTTGGCCTGTAATGTATTTTGCTAAATCGCTTGCCAAAAATGCAACCACATTGGCCACATCTTCCGGCTCGCCAAAACGCGCAAGCGGTATGGCTTTAAAATACTCCTGTTTTACCGCGTCTGTCAGCTGGTCTGTCATTGCTGAGCGGATAAATCCGGGAGCAACTGCGTTGCAGGTAATTCCGCGGGAGGATAATTCCTTCGCCGCCGTTTTCGTAAGACCAATCAAGCCGGCTTTTGACGCAACATAATTTGCCTGCCCCGGATTGCCCATAACGCCGACAATCGAAGCAATGTTAATGATCGTTCCGCTCCTCTGTTTCATCATCGGACGGCTAACCGCCTTAATCATATGAAACGCACCCTTTAGGTTAATCGCTAAAACGTCATCCCAATCGGATTCTGACATTCGCATCATTAAACCGTCTTTCGTAATACCTGCGTTATTTACTAATATATCAATTGTACCGAATTTGTCAAGAGTATTTTGAATAATTTTTTCAATTTCGTCATAATTTCTTACATCGCCCTTCAGGCAAATGGCATTTCCTCCTGCCTGATTTAGCTCCTGGGTCGTTATATCTGCATCCGTTGACACCGCAATGTCATTAATTACAATATTCGCTCCCATAGCGGAAAGCTTTCTGGCAATTTCGCGCCCAATCCCGCGGCCTGCGCCGGTAATAAGCGCCGTTTTTCCTGATAAATCTAATTGAATGCTCATAATAAACCTCTCTTTTCTTATTTCACAGCCGCCAAAGTTGTTTCCAGCGATTTCATATCCTCCACATTCAAAATGGTGGTCTCTTTATCAATCTTGCGCATAAAACCGCTCAACGCTTTTCCCGGTCCCACCTCAATAAACGTGTCCACGCCGTCTGCAAGCATACGCCTTATGCTCTTTTCCCATAATACGCTGGAGGAAACCTGGCGGATTAACAGTGGCTTTATTTCTTCCGACGAGGAAACATAGTCTGCTGTCACGTTGGTAATCAGCGGCACTTTCAATTCGCCAAACGTTACATGCTCCATTTCTTTTGCCAATTTTTCCCCGGCGCCCGCCAGCATTTTACAATGGAACGGCGCACTGACAGCGAGCATAACTGCACGTTTTGCGCCCATCTCCTTTGCAATTTCACAGGCTTTTTCCACCGCCGCGGTTTCTCCCGCTACCGTAATCTGTCCCGGGCAGTTAAAGTTTGCCGGAGAGACAATCCCATATTCCTGCGCCTTTTCACAAACGGCATACACGCCTTCATCGTCCATTCCAATTACAGCTGCCATTGCACCTTTTCCGACAGGCACTTCTTCCTGCATATATTTTCCGCGTTTGCGCACCAGTTTTACCGCATCGCCAAAACGCAGCGACTGTGCTGCCACATGCGCGGAATATTCCCCAAGACTCAAGCCTGCTACCACATCTGGCTGCACGCCCTCCTGCTGCAGCACGCGAAGCGCTGCTACGCTCATGGTAACAACAGCAGGCTGTGTATTTTCCGTAATCATCAGCGTTTCTTCATCGCTTTCCCAAATCATTTGTTTCATATCCAGTCCGAGGCTTTCGCCCGCCTCTTCAAAAACCGCATCAGCAACTGCATAGTTTTCCGCCAATTCCTTCCCCATACCAACGGTTTGGGCTCCCTGACCGGAAAATAAAAAAGCAATTTTACCCATTTTATCTCTCTTTTCCATCATTTATTTTCTATAAGTATTTTGCATAGTCCCGTTATATTTTCATCACAAGCGAAGCCCATGTAAGACCTCCGCCGAATCCGACCAAGCCAATCGTATCGCCTTTTTTAATTTTTCCCGCACGGTACGCTTCGCAAATGGCCATCGGAACGCAAGCACTTGAGGTATTGCCCGTCCTGTCAATATTGGCATAAACCCGCTCCGGTGAAATGCCAAGGCGTTTGATGGCACCGTCAATAATACGGATATTGGCCTGATGCGGGATCAGCATGTCCAGATCGCCGATTTCCAATCCTGCCTTTTGCAGAGACCGCATCATGGATTCACACATGATCCGAACAGCAAACTTAAACACTTCGCTGCCATCCATCCAGAACGTGCGTTTTTTTTTGCCGCCGCGGCGCGCCAAATCCTCCTCGGAAAACTTGAGGCTTGGAATAGACAACACCCCTTCTCTGGCTCCGTCCGCCCCCATCTCATAGGTCAAAATCCCGTCTCCGTCCTCACAGGGGGACAGCACTGCCGCTCCGGCTCCGTCGCCGAACAATACACAAGATGTACGGTCTTCCCAATCGGTATATTTAGACATCGTATCCGAACCGATTACTAAAATATGGCGGTACGTCTCTGCGCGGATAAACTGCTGCGCAACAATCAGAGCGGAGACAAACCCAGAGCACGCGGTGTTCATATCAATGGCAGCCGCATTCACCGCTCCCAGCTCCTTTTGCACCAGGCAAGCAGCCGTTGGCGACACCATTTCCGCGCTGATTGTTGAAACTAAAATCAAGTCCAGTTCTTCTGCCTTTATGTTCGCATCCTCCAGCGCTTCTTTCGCGGCAATCACCGCCATATCCGAGGCAAATTCATCCGGGCGCGTAATATGCCTCTCTTTGATTCCCGTCCGTTTTGTGATCCATTCGTCTGATGTATCCACCATTTTCTCCAAATCAAAATTAGTTAAAACACGTTCCGGCAAATACATGCCGACTCCAGCTATTTTAGCGTTCATCCTTTGTTTCCTCCTTCTGAGCTCCAAGCAAAAAGCGTATTTTGTCATTAACCTCTGTGCTCGCAAAAACAACTGCGCTGCGAATAGCATTATAAAATGCTTTTGCATTGGAACTGCCGTGCGCCTTAATTACAACCCCGTCAATTCCTAGAAAAGGCGCCCCGCCATATTCCGAATAATCCATTTTCTTTTTTAAATCTCTCAGGCTTGGCTTTAAAGCAGCAGCACAAATTTTTGTCACAGCATTTTTCAGAAATACGCCTTTTAGCATACTCAGCAACGCCAGACACACGCCTTCGGTTAGCTTTAACACAACGTTTCCGACAAAGCCGTCACACACCACGACGTCTGCATCTCCATAGGGAATTCGCCGCGCTTCAATATTTCCGGTAAAATTAAGTCCGCTCTTCTTTAATAAAGGAAAGGCTTCCTTTACAAGGTCATTGCCTTTGCTTTCTTCTGCGCCGATATTTAAAACCGAAACCCGCGGATTTTCCATTTTCAGAACATTTTCTGCATACACAGAACCCATCCACGCAAACTGCAATAAATTTTCCGGCTTGCAATCCGCATTGGCACCTACGTCTAAAACAATGCTTCCGCCTTTTAAGTTAGGAATAAAAGTCGCAAGCGCCGGCCGTTTCACGCCTTTGATCCTGCCCAGAATCCGGAATGCGCCGGCAAGGTATGCTCCCGTATTCCCCGCCGAAACCACAGCGTCAGCCTCATGCTTTTTTACCAAATCAAGCGCCGCCACCAGCGAGGAATTTTTCTTGCTGCGGATGGCGTGCACAGGGCTGTCATCATTTGTAATGACTTCCTCCGCATTGTACAAAATAATTTTATCATTCGGATAATTTTCCGTTTTTAAAAGCTCTTCCAGTTTTTTCTTGTTCCCTGTTAAAATGATTTCAATATCCAGTTCTCTTGCCGCAAGCACACAGCCTTTTACCACTGCTTCCGGCGCGTTGTCGCCCCCATAGGCGTCTACTACTATGCGCATATCTCACCCTTCTTTAATTTACGATACACAAGATATTGTAGACCAGGCAGGCTACAATATCAAGAAGTATATTATAAAACAGCAAAAATTTCAAGATTTTTCATGAAAAAAATTAAAAATATTTCCTGCAATCTTTGCATTTATACCCAATTCTCTTACAAAATCCTCTGCGGAAGCATTTTTTATTGCGGTCAACGTTTTAAAATGTTTCATCAGTTTTTTGCGGGTTGCAGGACCTACGCCTGCAATTTCCTCCAGCACAGAGCCGGTCATGGTTTTGCGGCGCAAATTCTTATGATAGTCAATCGCAAACCGGTGCACCTCATCTTGTATCCTCGTAATGAGATGAAACGATTCTGAGCTTTTTTTAAACGCAATTTCTTCCTGATGCACATTCATCAGCGCCCTTGTTCGGTGCTTATCATCTTTCACCATGCCAAAGAGGGGGATGTCCTGATCCAAAAGTTCCATCAGATCTGAAATTACGCTCAAATGCCCTTTTCCGCCATCTAAAAAAATGCAGTCGGGCTTGGGCAAAAATTTTGCTTCCTCCCGCGCCATTTTCCCAGACTCAATCAAAAGTTCTTCTTCTCTCGCCTCTTTCAACCGACGGTAAATGACCTCTGCCATGCTTTTGTAGTCATCGCTTCCGGCAACCGTTTCAATTTTAAAACGCCGATAAAACCGTTTTGCCGGCTGTCCGTCAAGAAATACAATCATCGATCCGACGCTGTCTGCGCCGCCGGTGTTGGAAATGTCATATGCCTCAATCCGATACGGCGGCGCCGGCAGCGCCAGTTCTTCTTTTAAGCTCAATATGGTCTTGCTGATACTTTTCTTATTGTTTGACCGTTTTAAAATATAGTCCACCGCCGCCTGACGCGCATTTTTATACGCCATCTCCACCACATTCTTTTTCCCGCCCCTTTTAGGACAGGAAACCGTCACCTTTTGTCCTTTTTTGCGTGTCAGCCATTGTGAAATCAGTTCCAGTTCCTCACTGTCATACTGGGTATATATTTTTGGGGGAATATAGCCTGCCTCGTGGTAAAACTGCTTCAAAAAATCAGAAACAATCTCCCCTTCTTCCATATCCTTCGTTTTGTCTAAAATAACCAAGTGCCTGCCAAGCAGTCTGCCGCGGCGGATAAAAAAGATTTCCGCAAAGGTCTTGTTTTCCTGCTGATAAAAACCAATGGCATCTTCATCCGCCTGCCGTTCTGATATGATCTTCTGCTTTTCGTCAATTTTCTGTATGCTCTCCATTTTATCACGAAAAACAGCAGCCTTTTCAAACTCCAGCTCCTCCGATGCCTGCAGCATATTCTGCTCCAAATGCTTCAGCAGTTCTTCGTGGTCCCCGTCTAAAAAGCGGCACGCGTCAAAAATTATTTTCTTATATTCCTGCTCGCTGATCATGTTTTCACACGGAGCGATGCACTGGCCGATATGGGCGTTTAAACACGCCCGCTTTTTCCCCATGTCGCGCGGCAGTTTTATCTGGCACGACGGAATTTTATACAGCTTGCTCACCATGTCGATTGCCTCGCGCACTGCGGCGGAAGAAGTGTATGGCCCAAAGTACTTTGCGCCGTCTTTGAGCATTTTTCTGGACAAAAAAATCTTCGGATAATTCTCCTGAATCGTAACCTTTATGTAAGGATAATTTTTGTCATCCTTTAAAAGGATGTTGTAATAGGGCCGGTATTTTTTGATTAAATTGCACTCTAGGATTAGCGCCTCCAGCTCACTGTCCGTTAAAATATATTCAAAGTCCGCAATGTTTGCCACCATAGCGCGGACTTTGGGGGCGTGGCGCTCTTGATTTTGAAAATATTGCCGGACGCGGTTTTTTAAAATTTTTGCCTTGCCGACATAAATAATTTTCCCGTTTTTGTCCTTCATGAAATATACGCCGGGTTCTTCCGGAATATTCGACAACCGTTCCTTATTCGTATGACCGCCCCGCTTTCGCCCCTTGATACTTATTTTATTATAAACAATATTTCCTTTTCCGTCAATATAAGATTCTCCCCGGTTTTTTACGTTTTTCGCCTTTTTTCCCTTTTTGGGGCAGGCATACGACAGGCAAAACAAAATCAGAGATGCAGGTTTTATAATAAAAGCCGCCCAGTTGGGCGGCTCAGACCGTAGATAAACCTATCTTTTCGCAATTATGGGGAGTTGTCAGAGGGGAAACCCCTCTGTACTTAAATATGCGGTTTTCGTGGGCGTGTACCACGAAAACC
>CASGBM010000013.1 GCA_949299615.1 uncultured Eubacteriales bacterium
GCGAACGAAAGCCCTTGTTTTCAAGCGAAAACTCTTGAAAAGAGGTTTCGACTTGAAGCGTGTCGACTTTATCGACACGCTGAGAGATGCGGAATTTTCCGCATCTCTTTTACCTTGTATTCGCCTGAAAGAATAGATTTTTTATCCTCTCCATGAACAGGCTTTGCATATACCTTTTGCTTCTGCTATTTTCGCCCTCTGCCGCGGCGAACAAAACGGGTCAAACCATAGGTTCGGAACGCACCCAGAGGCGCGGGACGTCTGGGAGCCGTCCCCTACAGCTTCCCGTTTGGTTTCTGCTCTATTCTTTTGTTTTCCAGCTGCATTCGGCTTCGCTGTCCTTTCAAATTCGCACTGCCTGCGTAGGGTGCGGCCCCTGGACGCACCGCTTGGTTCGCCCTCTGCCGCGGCGAACAAAACGGGTCAAACCATAGGTTCGGAACGTGCCCGCGGCGCGGGACGTCGTAGGCGCCGTCCCCTACAAACAAATCCGTTTTTTTTGCGTCCCTTTATCTGCTTCCGAAAAACCGCAGACACTTCGGCAATAACAAATCTTTCCCCCGCAACCTTCTTTACTCAAACAAGCGCAAGATTTCTTCCGGATTCATAGAAGACAGCAGCTGTTCTCCCCCCTGCATGACCTGATCGGCAAGCTCGGCTTTGCTCTCCTGCAGGCGCAGAATTTTTTCCTCAATGCTGCCGCGCATAATTAGCTTAAACACCTGGACATGGTTTTTTTGTCCCAAGCGATAAGCTCGGTCAGACGCCTGGTTTTGCACACTCAAATTCCACCATGGATCATAGTGGATTACCACATCTGCCCCTGTCAAATTCAGTCCTGTTCCGCCCGCTTTTAACGAAATTAGAAACACAGGGGTGTCGTCAGAATTAAACTGTTCCACCTGCCGAATGCGGTCTTCCTGTTTGGTTGCGCCCTCCAAAAGGTAATAGGAAATTTTCCGTTTGGAAAGTTCCTGCTGTAAAATTTCAAGCATAGTAGTAAACTGGGAAAATACCAGTATTTTATGCCCCGACTCGATGGAGTTTTCAATCAGTTCCAAACAGGCATCACTTTTTGCGCTTTCTCCGCCGTAATTGTCATAAACCAATTCCGGATGACAGCAAAGCTGCCGCAGACGTGTCAGCATTGCCAAAATATGAAACTGATTTTTTGATAGCTCTTCCTGCATAAAACTTTGTTCCAATTCCTTTCGCATTTCAGCAAGATTGGCTTTATAAAGTTGTTCCTGCGCCTCTCCAAACTGCGCATAGACAACGGTTTCTGTTTTTTCCGGCAATTCTTTCAGCACATCTTTTTTCATCCGGCGCAAAATAAACGGTGTAACCATTCGGCGCAATTCCTCCAGCACACTGTCTTCTTTTTCTTTTACAATCGGCGTTTCATAATATTTTTTGAAATGGGTATATGAAAACAAAAAGTCCGGCATTAGAAAATCAAAGATTGACCAAAGCTCTGCCAAACTGTTTTCAATTGGCGTACCTGTCATAGCCAGCCTGTTTTTGCTTTCCACCGCTTTGACCGCTTTTGCATTTTGCGTACGGTAATTTTTGATATACTGCGCCTCATCCACAATTTCAAAATCAAATATCATCCGTTGATATTCTTCCAAATCACGCTTTAAAAGATCATAGGAGGTGATCACCAAATCATATTCCGCCAAATGCGCAAACATCTGCGTCCGTTCTTCCGCCGTCCCAATGACGGGCAGTACTGAAAGGGCAGGTGCAAATTTTTTGACCTCGTTTTCCCAATTCAGCACCAAGGAGGACGGGCAGATAACCAAGGCGTGCAAGCTGCCCTTTGCCTCCTTTTCCGAAAGCAAAAGAGACAGCACCTCCAATGTTTTTCCAAGGCCCATATCATCTGCTAAAATTCCGCAAAATCCATAACTGAAAAGGGTTTTCAGCCAGCGGAATCCCTTTTTCTGATAGTTTCGCAGAACAGGCTTCAGCTGTGCAGGAACGGCATATTGTGTATCAGCGGATTCCCGAATTCGCATTACCATTTCTTTAAACCGTGCGCCGCGGTCAAATTGCAAAAATGCGCTGTCCCTAAGCGCATGATCCAGATACAGCGCTCGAAATTTCGGTACGGTAATGGTTTCCTGACTAAGTTCCTTCGGGCCAATTCTCAGCCCTTGCGAAAGCGCCGCCAGTTCCATAAGAGCGCCCTCCTGCAAGCTTAAAAAAGAACCGTCACGCAGCCGGTGAAACTTCCGCCGTTGGCGGTATGATTCTAAAACCTTTGCCAGCTCCTGTCTTTCCAATCCCTTTAAGGAAATATCCATTTGCAAAAGATCTGACTTGAGCCGCACCCCTACGCTAACCCCCGGACTCGTGCGGATCCTTACGGTGCGAAAACGATCCGTCGCATAAATCTCCGCATATTTTCTCAGGACATGGATGCCCTCTGACAAAAGCGCGTACGTTTTTTCATCGTCGTGGTCAATGTATGCGCGCTTGTTGATTTTATCCACGCCCTGCATATACCGCTCCAGAATAGTTTTCACCAACAGTTCTTCTCTCAGGTTTCCAACCGTTTTCAAATCGCGTTCTTCCTCATAGGCATTATACATCTCGCTGCCATAAACAAATTTTAGTTCCGCAATGATCAGCCCATCGCGTCCAACGTCAAAATAAATCTGCGCAGAAAGCGGCTCCGGGGCAAATCCGTTTAAATCTTCCGACGTGCGCATCGTCAAAAAGCCGGAAACCGGCACCAATACATTGGAATAAAAAGCACGCATGTCTTCGGCTTTTACGTTTAGCTGCCCTTTTTGCTGAATCACAGTTAAAAAATCGGCGCATCGGGCAGTAAACACTTCATCACACGCATATAAATATTGTTCGCGCTGAATGTATAGCCTCTGAAACCCCTTTAAAATTTTAAAGTCCCTGTTGCCCAATTTCATAATATAGGAATCGGCGGATTTTTTAATGTAAAGCTGAAACTCCGGATTCCGCCAAACAATTTCCAGCTTCTCTTCTGTGGTTGTAACCGGCATTGTCCCATGCAGCCGGATCAGCTCATCTAACATATGCGGTGACAGAGGCATTTGTTTGATCTCACTGCCTGAAAGCGCAAAACGGCCGGCACAGCTGTCATAATACGCCATAAAAAAGCGCAGAAACGGCTTGGAATCGGCGCTGAAATTATCTTCATCGTGCAAAAAAGAAAAATATTTTCCATATTCTTTGACATTGCCGCAGCTCACATCATCATAAAATGCACCAAGGTCTTTCACCACATACATTCTCTCTCTTCCAAAACGGAAAGACAGCTGGGGTGCATTTGGACGCAACAAATCAAGGACAGGAACCAGGCTTACATTCCCTTCTTCCTGTTCCGCCAAAGTTTTTCTCACGGTTTTTGCCGCATACGTATGAATCAGCCCCTGTGCTGCGCTGAAAATTTTCTTTTCTTTCATTTCCTGCTGTTCTGCCGGCTGCCGGCGGCTCACATTTTGATTAAAAAAGCGGTTCTCCACCGAAAGCAGCAGCCCCGCCACATGCCTGCACGCTCCGGTGTTTTTTTCTGCTTCGGGGCAGTCGCACTGATACTGATTGATCGTTCCTGCGCTGTCATCAATCTCCGCGCTCGGATGATAGCAGATATTTCCTGCCAAAACTGTCCCGCTGACATAATATAGTCCCATAAAATCGGAATCTTTTACTTCAATGTTCTTTACGCTCATTCCCGCAAGATATTGTAAACCCTGCGTATATACGGTATTGCTGCTTGCCAGTTTCCGAATGGTGTTTCTTGGTATTGGCATAGTCTCACCCCGTTGAAGTCACTTAAATGATATTTTCCGGTCAAAAACCGTACCTTTTATTATAACATGTTTTTTGCCTTGGAGCAAGTAAAATACTGCGGTTTTAAGAAAAACATCCATTGACTGAAAAACGATCCAAAGAAACAAAAAAATACTGTCCCATGTTTTTCCACGCTTTTGCAGAATCGCACAGGATTTGCGGGAAAAAGAAGCAAACGCAGTATGAACGCAGCCATATTTTTGCATAAAAATACGGCAAGCCCAAAGGCTTGCCGCAACGTGGTGGAGATAAGGGGATTCGAACCCCTGACCCCAACACTGCCAGTGTTGTGCGCTCCCAACTGCGCTATATCCCCAAAATATTACGTCCAGCTTCTTATTATACTATAGGACATTGAAAAAAGCAAGCGCTTTTTTCAAATATTCTTGCCAATTTAAGCACAACATTCCTTTTCTTCTCAGATCACAAACAGGACCCGCAGTCTGTCTACTTGTCTTGCCGCCAGCCTTTTCCCTTTGGCCTTTCACCCCTTTTATTGAAACGAAAACAAAAGCTTCTGATTTTCCGGTGTGAACAAATTATTTTTATTAATGATCACAATGCCCGTGTCCGTCTCTGCAGGGATATTCCGATAGTGAATTAAATCAAATGCGCTCTTCATCGCTAAATAACCCATATTAAACGGTTTTTGCACAACGGCAACCGTTACGGTTCCATTTTCGATGAAGCGGATTAACTCCTGCGAGCTGTCAAACACTGCCAATTTAACAGAACCTGAAAGCCCGAGATCACTCACCGCTCTTGCCGCGCCGCGCGCAACCACTTCATTAATAGCACAAATACAGCCAATTTCTGTAGCGCCAGAACCCAAAACATCGACTGTTACCTCATATGCCTCCCCGTCCGATGCATAGCAATTATAAGTGCCGGCAACCAAATCCGCGCCGAGTCCGTCTACAATCCCTTGTTCCCGCTCTGCACCAGTTTGCGCATTGCTATAATGATTTAATACGACCACTTTTTTCCCCGGTTCTAAAAAGGTTTTAATCTGTTCTGCCGTCAAAAGCCCTGCGTTGTAATTATCCGTTCCCACAAACGGCACTGCCGGAGAATAATCCACGCCCGAATCCATTGTAACTAAAGGAATTCCCGCCGCTTGAATGTTTCGGACGCTTTCATTTAGCAATTCCGAATCGGCAGCAGATAAAATAATTGCATCCGGCTTTTGCAAAACAACGTCTTTGACAAGGGCAATCTGTTCCTCAATATCTTTCTCTGTTTGAGGCGCAACATATTCATATTTAATATGATATTCCTCGGCGGCAGCTGAAAGCCCTTCCTTCACATTTTTCCAAAATTCAATGGTGTCATCCATCGTTTTTCCTATAACAACAATCTGTTTTTCCGGCACAAAAATAAGTGTGGAAAAAAAAGCATACAACACCGCTGTGAATGCCACTAAAACAGCAATACTGACAGCAAGACGTCTGCGCATCAAAAATCACCTCTTTTACAATATCCCGCTATGGAAGAATCGGCAGAGTAATAATTGCACGTACGCCTCCGCCTTTGCGGTCTTTAAAAGTCAAACCGTAATTTTCCCCAAAATACAGTTTAATTCTGGAATCCACATTTTCAATGCCAATCCCTGTTCCTTCTTTTGATGGCTTAGCGTTCGCCGGGTCAAACCCCACACCGTCGTCCGTAATTTCAATGATCAGATCCAATTCACTGGTATATGCGTAGATAGAAATATTTCCCGATCCTTCTTTCGGTTTAATGCCATGATAAATCGCATTTTCCACAATGGGCTGAAGCAGCAGGCGGACCACCTTATAATTTTCTACCCCCTCTTCCGTGTCGATGCAATAATTTATCTTACTGCCATAACGGATTTTTTGAATTGCAAGATAGCTCTCTGCATTCTCCAGCTCCAACGACAGCGGAACAAGCTCATCTTTGACACTAATACTGGTACGAAATAGTCTTGCCAAATTTTTTGTCATAAAAACAATATCTTTTTGAGAGTTCTTTTCTGCCATCCAAATAATGGATTCCAGTGTGTTATATAAAAAATGCGGCTTGATCTGGGCATAAAGTGCTTTTAATTCACTTGCTCGCCGCTGCTCCATTTCTTCTTTGTTTTGCTTCATCAGCTGATTGAGCTGCTGTGTCATATGATTAAATGTTTCTGCCAGTTCACCAATTTCATTGTCAGAATGGATTTTAGCAACAACATTCAAATCTCCGCGCTCGACCTGACTCATTGCCGTCTGAAGATGGCGGAGCGGCTGTGTAATCTGTTTGGAAATAGTATAAGATAACAGCAGGATCACGATGGCAAAAACTGCGGCAATTAAAATATAATACGGCAAAACTGCAATTTTTTCTCTCCATAACTGGTTCGCATACAGAACACAAACGGTTTGCCATTGAATTTCATTATTGCCGGATATAAAGTATATTTTATCTCCCGACCGAACGCCGCCTTCCTCTGATAAACGTTCCGGCGAAAGCGTTTCACTTTTTAAATTGCTATACACCAGCCTCTGAAAAGGATGGTAAATGATATTGCCGTTTTGATCCGTTAAATAAACATATCCTTTTTCCCCTATTCCTGCCGTTTCACACACCGAACGAATGGTGGTAAAATTCAGGTCAATAAGCAAAACCCCTTTCACTTCGCCACGGGATACAATTGCGCGGCTCAAGGATACCACCCAGCGGTATTCGCCGCCAATTAGGTTCTGCACATAAGACGGGGACAAAAAATACTGATTCGGATAATTAATGGCTTTCACATACCAATCCGCATCACGATAATTGGCATACGGATTGAGGTCGCTGTTTCGGTTTGTCACCGCTGTTCCGTTTGTGCTCAAAACAACGATAGAAGATATATCCTGTCTGTTTTCTAACACACGAACCAGTTTATTTTTCAGTTCATCCTGCAGGGAAGCATTCTCTGGTGCTTCGATAAACAAAGTAACATCATCATCGAGCAATATCAGCTCCGACAGGTCATGCATGGAATTGATATAAGTATAAATCTCCTGATCCACACGGCCTGCCATTTCCTGTATTGCAGTGGTCTCTTTGTCGTTAATGGTGTTTGCATTTAGCACAAAGGATACTAGGACAATCAAAAAACACATAGAAAGCATAACTGCTAGAAGCGCTTTCATTAACGTATACATGATTTGTCTGCGCTTTGCCATTTGTGCCCCTCCGTTTCCTCCGCCCTACAGCGCGGTTGATTTGATCTGGTTCCGAAACGCCAATGGCGTTGTTCCGGTGTATTTTTTAAACACCGTACCAAAATAATTTGTATTTAAGTAACCGACTTCTTCGCTGATGTCTGAAATCAGCTTATCTGTATGCCGCAGCATATCTTCCGCACGCTCCATGCGCACTTTGGTGAGGTACTCGATAAAGCTGATTTTCATTTTCTTTTTAAATAAGCTGCTGAAATAGCTGACGCTGACCCCTAAAAATTCACATGCTGACAAAAGGTTCAGCTCATGGTCACTGTAATTTTCATTCACATAAGCCATCGCCTTTTCACACAAAATCATTTCACGGTCTACATTACGCCTTAAAATAGAGATACAATTCAGGCAGAGTCCAAAAAGCCATTGCTTTAGCTCCTGCATGGAAATCTGCGAAAATTCCTCCAGCGTGTCCAGCGTTTTTTCCAAATCAATCGCATTTTCCTCCATTGTGCGGTTTACAGCCAAAATTAAATTTCTCGCAAGATTCCGTACAAAATAGTACAGTTCATAGGGCTGAACACAATCTTGAATGCGATCGCCAAACAACAAATCTATGGTATAGCCAAGCTGTGCCTGATCATAAACACGCACGGATGCGCGCACCCGTTCCTCCCATTCGTGTGCATCAAAATTTTTACCGGAAAGCCCCTCCTTCATCTCCTGATATGTCATTTGAAAATCCGACCGTTCGTAAAATCGATAGTCCAGACACTTCTGCGCGCGGCGAAAAGACGACGGGATTCCTGACAATTCGCAGTATACCTTGCCAATGCCACACGAAACCGTAAATCCCAGTGCTTTTTGCACGGAAAAACGGATTTTTCTTGCAATTTGTTCTGCTTTTTCAAGAACCGCTTCGGCAGAATCCCCTTCCGCAATGAACACCGTTTTTCCATGATAATCTGTAAAAACAATGCCGCAGCCGCACTCAAGAGCTATTTCACTGCTCACATTATACATGATATAACTAAGCATTTCCTCGCCGTCTAAATTGAGCGCTTCGATAATCTCATCAGGAAAATCCGGCTCTAAAACGGAAACACAAAAAAATGGTTTGCTCAGGTGAATATCTAATTTATCCAACTCTTTGTCCAGCTTTTCAATTCTGTCTTTCACCAAAAGCCGGTTTAAAATCTGCTGCCGCTCAAGCGTCATAATATTATTCAGGCTTTTGGCGCTGTTTAAGATCTCTTTGTCATGATTTTCCCGATCCAGCGCCTGTTTGATCTCTTTTAGCACCGCAATCAATTCATCCGCCGTCACCGGCTTGACTAAATATTCCCAAACTTTATATTTCACTGCCTGACGCGCATAGTTAAAGTCGTCATAACCGGTTAAAATTACAATTTTTGTCTGTGGCTTTCTTTGATAAATCTGCTCGCTCAGTACAAGCCCGTCCATCACTGGCATACAAATATCCGTAATTACTGCATGAATTTCCTTTGAATCAAACAAATCTAGGGCCTTGCTGCCGTTTTCACAAATCCCGGCAACAGAAAAACCAAGCGCTTCAAAATCAATAATTTGTCCGAGATTTTTTCGAATTAGTTCCTCATCTTCCACAATCATCAATTGATACATAAAGCACCCCCAATGCTGGTTTTCCATATCAGCCATTCCAAATGCGCTGAGCCGTATAGAAAAATCAGCAAGCTGATCAACCAGTTTCTGCACAAATTTACCGTCCGTATTGCTTTTATTATATCAAGACTCTGTTTTTGATGCAACATTTTTCACATAGCTTGCCGAATTTTGTATCAGTTTCCCATCGCTGCGTAACCAGCCGTTCTGTTTTCATGCAAAGCCGGCACAGGCCAGAGCCTATTAAAAAAACAGCAAGTGAAACTCTTTTGTATTATGGTTGATTCATAAAAAATTCCCTAAAACAAAGGAGCTTCACTTGCTATGAACACCGCTATAACCAAAACCATGAGGTTTAGGCAAGCGTAAATTGAATATTCTTTCAAATTGATACCGTAACGAAAGCCGTTGCCCGTTACAATTCGGTCAAACTCCGGCAAAAGGCTATTGGCGGACTGGTTTGCCTCTGCCATGCTTGCGCAAGCAAAAACCAGTGCTGCTAAAGCCCTTTACCCTCTTATTCAAAATCAGTTATTCTCTCATTATAACCCAAGTAGCTGTTTTTTCTTTGCTTCAAATTCTTCCTGGGTAATTACTCCACTGTCAAGCAGATCCTTAAAATTCTTTAATTCATTTGCTGCGCCGATATTAACCTCCGCTTGCGGATAGGCAGCGGTTGGTTTTTTCGTAAGGATACTATTCATCTTATCCTGCATGATAATCGGTGAAATAATCGGCAGGAAAATCGACATAATTAAGCATAGCGTCGCAATATCACTCGAAAACCCTGCCTGCTTTGCCAGCTTATCCACGCGCTGAGCGCTTTTATATGTCCAATAGATATGATAAAACGGAATGAACATACAAAGCAACAACTTTGTTGTAGGATTGCGCGCCTCTTCGTCCTTTACCACATTTAAATAACCCGTTACTTTATAAATCCAAATGAGGTTCCAGATGCCAAAAGTAAACAGCAGCAGCAACACATGTTTTACCATATCGCAAAATGCTTCTTTCGGCAAAACCGACGAGGCAGTTTGATCCTCTGTGTCATAACGAATCGGAATGGTTTTTTCCGGTACGCCGTTTATAAACCCAATCATTCTGCAAGTAATAACTACAGCGGCTACCTCAGTCGCTCCGTATATCAAAATTCTCAGGCTGGAGGAAGCATGTATGATCAGCGTGGAAATAAACGAAAGAAAAATGGACACAGCAATTAAAATAATCGGTATAAAATAGATTTTATAAATGTTGTTTTTGTATTTAGGTAGGAGATTTGTATAAGCCGCCAGGGACATCAGCCCTAAAAACACATAAGCAGCCACGGACAAAATCGAAACAAACCGATTCACAAAACCGGAATACACTATAAAACACACAAAATCACAGAATGCAACCATAAAAAACCCGATGGAAAGGGTTATGTCTTTTTGTTGAATCAACAGCATTGCTGAAATCAGCAAATACCCGGCAGACGCTAATAAATTGAGCAAACTGAAGGATAGGATTAAATTTCTTAGCGAACTGACTGCCACAATTGCAAATAAAATTCCCACTAATAAATGAAGCTGAGATGACTTTATTTTATTCTCTTCCATTTTAATTCCCCCTCAAATTTTCGTCTATATTGCTTTGCCTCTGTCCTCCGAGCAAATATTATTTTATTGTACAAGATACGGCTTTTAATGTGCTGTTGCTGATTTTCACCTCAAAGGTTCGGCTGGAACTTCCGGAACTTCCGGCACGACCTTTCGTAGTCTTTCCGTATTTATCATACAGCGTCAGCCTGCCATATACAATCGTATAATTGCCTTCTTTTTCACTTTTATTTATGCTGTATTTTGTACTGCCCGCATCAGCAAGAGGGAAACTGTCCTTAATTTCCTTTAGCAAGGCCGATTCCACAATTAGTTTTTTCAGCTCCGTCGTCAGGGCTTTCGAAGAGGAAGAACTGCCCGATTTTGAAGCAGAACTGCCGGAATTGGAGACAGCGGATGCACTTCCGGATTTGGAGGTACCGGATGTGGTTTTTCTGCTGGCGGAAACCCCCAGACTGATCAAAGAGGCAACCACCAAAATGGCCGCAACAATACCGATCGCTCCGAAATATTTTGGTTTTTGCTGTATCCTTGATTTTGCGTTTTGGACAAAATCATTCATTTGCACTGCGGGAACAGGATTTTCTGTGCCGTCTTCTCCGCCTTTTAAAACCTCTTCCGCAGGTTCTTCTGATTGCTCTGCCACCGCAGCACCGCATTGATTGCAGAATTTGGCGCCAAGTTTTAATTCCGCGCCGCATTGGCGGCATGTCAGCGCAGTTTCCGTTTCATTCTCTTCCACTGCGGCTCCGCATTCCTGACAAAACAAGACACCTTCCTCCAGCTCTGCATGACAATGTTTACAATTCATTTTAATCTCCCCTTTTTTTATAGAAATAATCTTAAACACAGACAAAACCGGAGAATGTCTAAATTGTCTTGCTGTGTTTGCATGCTGTTTTCCGAAAATCTCCTAAAAATAATTATATAATCCTTTTAAAAATTGTCTATAAAACCGACGGCTCTCGCTTCTTCGATTATGCGTCATACAGCATCGAATGGCGAACCGCCGTAGCTTCGGTCTCCTTTCCCAGCCACGCCGCAATGGCAAATGCAAAATCGTGTGCGGTTCCCGCGCCGCGGGAAGTTATGACATTGCCGTCTTCAACCACACGCTCTTTCCGCACCTCAGCGCCAGTCAATTCTTTTTCAAAACCAGGAAAGCAGGTTGCGCGTTTCCCCTTCAAGAAACCTGCTGCGCCCAACACTTTTGGCGCGGCACAGATAGCCGCAAGAAGCCCGTTACGGCCGGCGCATTCTTCCAGCGCACGGTTCACCCCGGCACTCTCCTGCAAATGATCCGCTCCCGGCATTCCGCCCGGAAGAATTACCGCATCCAATTCTCCGCCGCAAATATCTTTCAGACAAAGATCGGCAGCTACCGGAATATGATGCGCTCCCATGACCGAGTGCATATCTCTGATTGACACCGTCTTTACTTCCACTCCGCAGCGTCTTAAAATATCCACCGTTGCCAGCGCTTCAATTTCTTCAAAGCCATCCGCCAAAAACAAGATTACCATAATCTGATACCTCCTGTTGTCATTTTATCTCTTCGCGCTTGATTTTTTCTCATTTTCCATGTATGATGAAACTACCAAGATCAGCAAATGATGAAAGGAACCTTTTCGGATTAATCCTATTATATCTAAAATTCGGGGAAAACACAAGTAGGAGGAAAAAC
Source organism: uncultured Eubacteriales bacterium (assembly GCA_949299615.1). Taxonomy (GTDB): domain Bacteria; phylum Bacillota; class Clostridia; order UBA1381; family UBA9506; genus RGIG1666. Next base: position 11,937 of record CASGBM010000013.1, read on the forward strand.
TTTTGAGTACAATTTTAGTTGACCGCCGCTATCTAAAAGAAATTGACCGGGCATGGGGAAAAGAACACTTTGTAATTCCTGCGGCTTTCTGTGCGCAACTGGCAGAACCCATTTCCTGCCATCCGGACATGACACTGTTTTCGTTCGGTCAAAAACAATTCATCTGTCCGCCGGACACATTTTCTTATTACCGCCGCGTCCTCAGCGGTCAAAACGTAAAATTAGTACAAGGGGAACGTGTCCTGTCATGTCACTACCCGCAGGACATTGCATATAATGTAGCGAGAGTGGGCAAATGCCTGATTGGTCATAAATCCTCTGCCGACCCCGTCATCCTGCGCATGGCAAAAGAAAATGGTTTATCCTATTACCCAACTCAGCAAGGCTACGCCAAATGTTCCTCCTGTATTATTTCTGAAAGCGCTTTGATCACATCAGATCCTTCCATTGCCCGCTCGGCGCAGGAAGCGGAACTTGATGTGCTGAAAATCCGTCCCGGCAATGTGCTCCTTCCCGGATATTCCACTGGATTTTTAGGCGGCGCCTGCGGGCTTTTGCCCACGGGAGAACTGCTTTGTTTCGGGGATATTACCGCTCATCCGGATTTTCTTCCCATTCGTCGGTTTTGCGCACAGCACGGAGTGGAGCTGCGTTATTTAAAACATAGACCGCTTACGGATATCGGAACAATTTTGAGTATAGATATATAAAAATTGCTCATAATAACCTTCGTAGGCAGGCGGCTCAGCACGGCAGGCGGGCTCTGCCCAGCCCGGCAATCCACGCAAAGGAGTGACGCTTGTGTTTGATAAGGTAACGCTCGGCATCCGCGGCGACCTGAATTTTTTAAAACAAAAGTTATTGCAAAATTCCCCGCAAATCCCCTCCGTCTCGTTTTCCGCTTTGGATGACAGCACCGGATTCTATTTTGTTTGTTTTGAACCTAAAAATGATCTTCACACTTTAGATCAATTTATAAGCGTATTAGCGGAATATATCATTGACCGCTATGAGCCGCAAATGATAAAAAGACTGCTGAAAGAAAGCTATCCTTCTCTTCCTCCTGCACAAAAGCGCAATATTCTGCGCGGGATTGAAGTTTATGCAGATGATCCGGATATTGGTTATTCTGCCCGAAAAAAAGCCGTCGTATTAAGCCTGTATGACTATCTGAGAGAAGATTCTGATATGCTGTTGGACGGTTTTGTCGCTTTCCGCTTAAAGGAATACGAAAGCATGCTGGAAAATATGGTAGAACGGCTGGTTGACGACTGTATTACGCAGAGGGAATATGAAGACTTTATCGACCTTTTAAAATATTTTGTCAGCGTGCAGGAAATTCGTCCGAGTCTTGCCCATGTAGTTGTCACCATCGACGGAAGATACTGCATCGTTTCCGAGCAGGGAGAAAACATTACCCAGCGCTGTTTGTCCGACTTTGTTGATTGCAGCAACATTCCGGAAAACACCAATTTTGATGATTTGCTTATCAGCATGCTGATTACCCTTGCCCCGCAAAAAATTATGGTGCACAACGCCGAAAACATTCGCAATCCGGAGCTTTTTCAGACCATTAAACAAGTATTTGCCGGTCAGATTGCTTATTGTACCGGCTGCGAAATTTGCGCTGTAAAAAGCATGACAACCACCCTCGTGTAAAGAGGATTTGCTTCCATTTTTCCGTTTTTTCATAGGGAAATACTTTTTTGAGTGGCAGCTTCATCGCATATATTTTTCCTCTTTTGCCCATTTGACAAAAGAGGATTTTTACTGTTTATTTTTTTTTCATATCTTCCAGGCCCATCCGTTTTGCCACTACATCCATAAAAAGCCCTGCTACGATTGTTTCCGCAAACAGACGCACAGACGTTTCTGCCATTTGACACGCTAAAACGTGCTCAAAAGCGGAAACTGCAAAAGCCGCAAGCAAAAGGGCATTTGAAACATACAGCCCCGTTTTCAGCACCGTTTTGGCAGACCAATGCAAATGATAAAATGGATACAGCCATTTTTTTCTCATCGCAGCAAGCCTCCTTCTCTTTTTCTCTGTAAGGACAGTATACCATACCTGCCGCCGGCTCTTCAAGTTGAAAAATTTGTCAAATTATGCGGCTATCAAAAATTTTTGCTTTTTTATATATTTTTCGCCGCATGAGGAACACTAAACATACCAAAGGTGCATCTGTTTTCCTTTCGCCTGACCAAATATTACGCTCCGTACCTTTAAAAAAGTATAAACAAAGAAAAGGAGAAATCCATGAACTTTTTACCAAAAATAAAGAAACATAAATATTTTTTATACACTGCCGGAGGTTTGATTGCCGGTTTTTTTAACGGCTTGTTCGGCAGCGGAGGCGGAACCATCATCGTCCCTTTTTTGGAAGAATTTTTAGACCAGGACGAACACACCTCCCACGCAACCGCTATTTTAATTATTTTGGGTTTTACTGCCGTCAGTCTGGTTTTTTACGGTTTTGGACACAAACTGGACTTAAAGCTTGCTGTCATCGTCTCCTGCGGCGGAGTTGTCGGGGGCTTTATCGGCGCAAAACTGCTGAAAAAACTGACAGGAAATGCTCTGCGCAAAATTTTCGGTGTATTCATGCTGATCGCCGCCGCAAGGATGGTGTTTAGCAAATGAGTCTTTTTCTTTCTGTGTTATCCGGTTTAGCCGCCGGCATCATCAGCGGCATGGGGATCGGGGGCGGAACCATTTTAATCCCTGCCCTGTCCATTTTTCTCCGTATTGACCAGCATGTGGCACAAGGGGTAAACCTGCTGTATTTTATCCCTACGGCGATCATTGCCCTCATCGTGCATATCAAAAACAAATCCATAAACTATAAGCTGGCTTTGCCAATCGTACTGCTCGGGATTGCCGGAGCTGTTGGCGGCTCCGCTCTGGCTTTGGTTATCCACGCTTCTGTGCTGAGAAAACTCTTCGGCGGTTTCTTATTTTTAATGGGAATTTATGAAATATGTAAAAAAAATCCGCAAAAACAAAAAAAATAAAGATTTTCCCTTTACCAAAAATCAATAATATGATATGATTATATACTAGGTGTGGTATCAACATTTTTAACTTTTATGACTGTTTCCGATAACCGCACAGGATTTGTCCGATGATTTGGGAGGGATAATCGATTGAAGCACCGCTTGGCTCCCGGGAAAAGAATTGACACTGTTTTTTCCTTAGACTTAGAGGAACTGCGAAAGCTGGGGATTCGCGGCATAATATTTGACATTGACAACACGCTGGAAAGTCACCGCACCGCTTTGCCGGGAGAAAAAATCCGTACCTTTCTTTCTTGTGTGCAAAGTTCCGGTTTCTCCGTCTGTCTAATTTCAAACGGGAAAAAAGAGCGGGTCAATCGCTTTAACCAACCGCTTGGCCTGCCCGCTATCGGAAAAGCGCAAAAACCGCGTAAGAAAAACCTACGCCGCGCCATGCAATTTTTAAATACCTTGCCAAAAGAAACGGCAATGGTCGGCGATCAGATTTTTACCGACGTTTACGGCGGCAACCGCATGGGGTTTTACACGGTTTTGGTTCGGCCGATTGAACAAATTGAAAACAAGTTTTTTTATATTAAACGTTTTTTTGAGCGTTTGATACTAAAGAAGATAAAAGAGTGATGATATGTATCAGATTTTAGAACAGATCAACCGCCCGGAAGATGTAAAAAATCTCACGCCGGCACAGCTTGATCTTTTGGCTGAGGAAATCCGCTGTTTTTTGGTAAACAGCGTTTCTAAAACCGGGGGACATTTGGCGTCAAATCTTGGCGTTGTGGAACTGACGCTTGCCATTTATCAGTCATTTTCTTTGCCGGAAGATAAAATAATCTGGGATGTGGGTCACCAGACCTATGTGCATAAGCTCCTGACCGGACGGCGGGATCAATTTGGTACCTTGCGCCAGTTCGGCGGGCTCTCGGGATTTCCAAAGTCTGAAGAAAGCCCCTATGATGCTTTTAACACCGGACATTCGAGCACATCGATTTCTGCCGCCTTGGGAATGGCAACGGCGCGCGATATGTCGGGGGAAAACTATTACGTTGCCGCGGTAATCGGAGACGGCGCTTTAACCGGAGGCATGGCTTATGAAGCCTTAAATGACGCCGGTCTTTTAAAGAAAAATTTTATTGTCATTTTAAACGACAATGAAATGTCCATTTCTAAAAATGTCGGCGGTATCTCCAATTACCTGACAAAGCTCCGTTCCAAACCGGGATATTTCCGGTTGAAAGCTGTTTTAGAACGCGCATTTCGAAAAATCCCTGTCATAGGAGAGCCCACGCTTTTGGCTCTGAAAAAATTAAAAGACAATATCCGTCACTTGCTAACGAGCAATACCATATTTGAAGATTTAGGCTTTACCTATCTTGGACCCATAGATGGACACGACATTAAACTCATCCGTTTTGTGCTGGAAAACGCAAAACGCATTGATGGTCCTGTTCTGGTTCATGTCCTCACCAAAAAGGGAAAAGGATATAAGTTTGCCGAGGAGTCTCCGGTAAAATTTCACGGGATCAGCCGTTTCCGTGTGGACACCGGCAAACTGGAACAAACGCAAAAATCAGAAGATTATTCTGCCGTTTTTGGCAAGTCTCTTACAGAATTTGCAGAAAAGTCTTCTGCCGTGTGTGCCATTACTGCGGCAATGCCCCTTAGTACAGGCTTGGCTTCGTTTGCCAAAAAATACCCTAACCGTTTTTTTGATGCAGGAATTGCCGAACAGCACGCTGTCACTTTTGCAGCAGGCCTTGCAAAAGGCGGGTTTGTACCCGTTGTCGCGGTCTACTCTTCTTTTTTGCAAAGGGCATATGACCAAATTCTGCACGATGTCTGCCTGCAAAACCTGCACATCATTTTTTGCGTTGACCGTGCCGGCTTGGTTGGGGAAGACGGCGAAACACATCAGGGTGTTTTCGACATTAGCTTTTTGTCCGCTATGCCCCACATGACCTTGCTTGCACCTGCAAATTTTAATGAACTTCACGACATGCTGCATTATGCGCTTTTTGAGCATCGAGGCCCCATTTCTATCCGCTATCCGCGCGGAAATGCACAGAGCCAATATGCCGGCGCTTCAAGCTTTGTTCCCCATGCGGCAGACCTAGCCGCAGAAGGAGACGATATTGGCATTTTATCCGTTGGAACCATGACACAACAGGCTTTGGAGGTTCGGAAAATTTTAAGCGGGCAAGCAATCGGGGCGGCAGTAATCAACCTTAGAACCATATTTCCCCTCGACAAAACTTACATACGGTCTCTGGCGCAAAAATATTCCATGCTGGTAACGCTGGAGGACGGGATCAAACGCGGGGGATTTGGAGAGGCGGTATCCGCCTGTTTGGCGGAGTCACAAGCCTCCTGCCGGCTTTTGATCAAAGCGCATGACAATCCTGTGATTCCTCACGGAAAACCGGAAATTCTGTACCGGCAGTGCGGTCTTGACGCGTCCTCTGTGGCACAGGATATTATTACGAAATGGGGAGAGATGATGGCATGAATCACATCGAACTGCTTGCGCCTGCCGGCAGCCTCGAACGGCTGAAAATGGCAATTACTTACGGCGCCGATGCAGTGTATGCCGGCGGCGAGTCGTTTTCCCTGCGTGCAGCGGCAAAAAATTTTTCTGCCGACGACTTGGCGCGCGGCTTGGAATTTGCACATGCGCGCGGAAAAAAAATGTATATTACAGCTAATATTATTCCCCATAACGAGGACATTGACGCTTTTCCAAAATTTTTAGAAGAGATGAACGCTCTCGGTCCGGATGCCCTGATCATTGCGGATTTAGGCGCTTTTTTGCTGGCAAAGCAATACGCGCCGGACATTCCTGTCCACATCAGTACACAGGCGAACAATGTCAACTACCGGTCTGTGGCGGCTTGGCATGAATTGGGAGCCAAACGGGTCGTTTTAGCAAGAGAACTGTCTCTTCGGGAAATCGAAGAAATCCGCAGGAAAACGCCGGCAGATTTGGAGCTAGAGGCTTTTGTTCACGGCGCCATGTGCATTTCCTATTCCGGCCGTTGCCTGCTGTCCAACTACATGGCAAGCCGGGATGCAAACCAGGGAGAATGTGCGCACCCCTGCCGCTGGAACTATTCTTTAGTCGAACAAAAGCGCCCGGGCGAATATATGGACGTTTTTGAAAACGAACGCGGCACATTTATTATGAACTCCCGCGATTTGTGTATGATTGAATATATTCCGCAGCTGATAAAGAGCGGTATTTCCAGCTTAAAACTGGAAGGCAGAGTGAAAACAGAATATTATGTTGCAACGGTTGTTAAAACGTACCGGGAGGCAATCGACGCCTATCTTGACCATCCGGACACTTACCAGTTCCGAAGAGAATGGCTCGAAGAACTTCACAAAGTGAGCAACCGCCACTATACCACCGGATTTTATCTGGGAAAACCGGGACAAAACGCGCAAGTTTACGGCTCTTCCAGCTATATCCGCACATATGATATTGTCGGCATGGTAATTGGGTTTGATGAAGAAACAGGAGAAACCGTTGTGGAACAAAGAAACCGCTTTTTTGTCGGGGATTCTCTCGAAATTGTCCCGCCCAAAGGAGCATTTGTTCCCTATACAGTACAAAAGATCGTAAATGAAGACGGCGAAGAGGTCCATTCTGCTCCACACGCCCAGCAGGTTTTGCGTCTTTGCTTGCCGCAGCGCTTTCCGGAACGCACCATGCTGAGAAAACGAAGAGAAGAATAAATTTATTTTTCATATTGTTATAAACAAACCGCAATCAAAGAAAATAAAAGGAAATAAGAGGAGGAAATCATATGGGTATTTTCGGCGGCGGCTATGCAAAGCCGGGAAAAGGAATTTCAAAGGAAGAAGCCGCAAAGCGGAATTATTTTGATATTTTAGGCAGAAAGTTTTGGAAGCTTTTGCAACTGAACCTTTTGTATGTTCTTTGCAATATTTTATTTATCGGCGGCAGTATATTTTTGGCAATCGGCTACGACTGGATGGAGATTTTAGACGCCCTGGCAAGCGGACAGGTTGTTTTGCTTCCGCCCCTGCCGTTTCTCCCTCTCATGCTGATGGGACCGTTTACCGCTGGGCTTACGTATGTCGTGCGCAACTATTCCCGGCAGGAACACGCTTTTTTATGTTCCGATTTTTTTGAACATTCTAAAAAGAACTGGAAACAAGGTTTAATGATGAGCATCATTCAGGTTGCTGTTTTTTATTTGTTTGTGACTGCCTTTTTCTTTTACCGCAATTTCTTTGCAGCGCAAGGATGGAATTACGGTTTGCTCCTGGGCGTAGCCCTGGTTTTTGCGGTTATGCTTTTATCCATGAGTTTTTATGTCTACCCAATGATGGTCACATTTGACATGAAGCTTCGCCATATTATTAAAAATTCTTGGATTTTTGCTATGTCAAAACTGCCGCAGAACCTGATTATTTTGCTGATTATCGGAGCGGTTCACGGCCTTTTGCTTTGGTATTTGCCTAATATATGGATTATTTTGATGATTCTTATTTTAATCAGCTGGACGTCATATACTATGAATTATTATGTATGGCATATTATGGATAAATATATGATGTCGCAGCTGGAAGGTACGGATAAAACAAAAGAAGAATCCGTATTTGATGATGAACTGCAAAACAAATAGGAGGAACGATGTTGTTTCGAGCTGCCATTTTTGACCTTGACGGAACGATTTTGGATACCATTGAAGATCTTGCAGACGCCATGAATTATGCACTTAGGCTGAACCATTATCCGGAACGCAGTTTGGATTTTATCCGGCTGGCTGTCGGCAACGGAATGCGGGAGCTTACGAGAAAGAGCCTGCCCGCCGCTGTGCAGAGCGATGCGCAAAGGATTGACCTGTGTTGCAGGCAGATGAAATCGTATTACCTTTCGCATTGGAACCTAAAAACACGTCCGTATGACGGGATTCGGGAGTTGTTTCTGTTTTGCAAAGAGCAAAACATTGCTGTCAGCGTTTTGTCCAATAAAGCGGACGAAGCGACAAAGGCAATGGTGCCGTATTGGTACGGTGACCTGCCGTTTGCATACATATGGGGCGAACAGCCCGGTTTTGCAAGAAAACCCGATCCTGCGTCCGCTCTTGAAATTGCCCGGCTGCTTGGCATCTCTCCTAAAGAGGTTTTGTTTGTCGGAGATTCCTCTTATGACATGATAACGGCAAAAAATGCCGGAATGTTTGCTGCCGGCGTCCTGTGGGGCTTTCGTACAGAAGAAGAACTGCGCGCGTCCGGCGCGGATTTTATTGCAAAAACTCCGCAGGATTTAATTGCATTCATCCGATCTGCAAAATAAATATCAAGTTAAAACAACAAATCATTATATTATGGTAGAAAGGAAGACACCCATGGCTCACATTATCCCATTTCGCGGACTGCGCTATCACGAACGCGAGAACCTGTCCGCCGTCACTACGCCGCCCTATGATGTTATTTCTCCAGCAGAACAGGAAGCTTTTTACCAGCTTTCGGAACATAACGTCATTCGGCTGGAGCTGGCAAAAGAATATCCGGACGATACGCCGGAAAATAACCGTTACACCCGTTCTGCTCAGACTTTAAATCAATGGATTGATGAGCAAGTGCTCTGCTACGAAGAAGAACCAGCCATTTATCTTTACGAAGAAATTTTTACCCTGCCGAATGGCAGTGTAAAATCCTTTAAAGGATATATCACTTTGGTCGAGCTGGAAGAATTTTCAAAGAAAATTGTGCTGCCGCATGAAGAAACGCTATCGAAGGCAAAAACAGACCGTTTTCACCTGATGGAGGCAACCCATGCGAATTTTTCTCAGATTTACTGCCTGTATATGGATCCGGAAAAAACACTTACACGTAAGATTTCCGAAATCTCTCAAAACCCTGCGGACGTTAGCTTCACCGCCGGTGACGGAATCAAACAAAACCTTTGGATCATTACAGATCCTGATATGATTTCTGCCATCCAGGCAGGATTTGCGCAAAAACAGCTGTTTATCGCCGATGGTCACCACCGGTATGAAACGGCGCTGAATTACCGGAATAAAATGCGCGAAGAAAACCCGAACTATTCCAAAGATGACTTATTTAATTATGTCATGATGATGCTGGTAGAAATGGACGATCCGGGGCTTGTCGTTCTGCCGACACACCGTATGGTGAAAAATCTGGAGCATTTTGAAGAAGAAGATGTGCTTCGCCGGCTAAGCGGAACGTTTGCCGCTGACAAAATCACCGTGAAGGAAAATGCGGCAAAGGAAATGGAACAAGCGCTTGAGGCAAAACAGCAAGAGAAAGCGTTCGCGTTTTATACCGGAAAAGATTATTTTTATCTATTGACCTTAACGGATCACAGCGCAATGAAGCGGCATATTTCTGATAAGTCTGACGCATGGCTTGGGCTGGATGTTGCGGTTTTACATACGTTGATTTTAGCAGATGTGTTCGGAATTGATATGGAAAATATGGCAAACCAGAAAAATCTTGTGTACACCCGTTATGCAGAGGAAACGGCGGACCGCGTTAAAAACGGAGAATTTCAATGTTCTTTTCTTTTGAACGCAACCAAAGTGCGGGAGATCAAAGATGTTTCGCTCGCAAACGAAAAAATGCCGCAGAAATCAACTTACTTTTATCCAAAACTCATTACCGGTCTGGTGATGAATCGTTTTTAATTTTTTATTTCTGGAGTAGCAGCAATATTTTAGGAGGTATATGGAATGAAAATATCAAAAGAAGAAGTTCTGCACGTGGCAAAGCTTGCCCGCTTGAATTTGACACAAGAGGAAACCCAGCGCCTGATGGCGGATATGGAAAGCATCATCGGATTTGCCGATAAACTGAACGAACTGGATACGGATGGCGTTGTCCCAACCGCTCACGCAATCCCCATGCAAAACGCTTTCCGCGAAGATGAAATTAAAGAGTCCTACCCCAGGGAAGAAATCCTGAAAAATGCCCCCAGCACAGACGGGGATGGATTTTTAATCCCGAAGGTAGTGGAATAATACAAAAGATTGATACGAGAGGTGAGAATATTGGATATATATCAACTAACAGCGCACGAAATCCGCGACATGATCAAAGAGAAAAAAATATCCTCCAAAGAGGCAACCCAGTCCGCTTTGGCGAGGATTCATGCGGTTGAAGATAAAGTAGAAAGCTATGTAACCGTTTTAGAAGAAGAAGCGCTTGCGCAGGCAGAAGCCATTGACGCGAATATTGCTTCCGGCGAGGCCGGCGCACTTGCCGGCGTTCCCATGGCGCTCAAAGACAACATGTGCACCAAAGGAATCCTAACAACCTGTTCTTCCAAAATGCTGTATAATTTCAAACCGCCGTATAACGCGACGGTGACGGAAAAACTGCTTGAGGCTGGAACTGTTTTACTAGGCAAAGTAAATATGGACGAATTTGCCATGGGTTCCTCCACGGAAACATCCCACTTTAAAAAGACAAAAAATCCTTATGATATTACCAAAGTACCGGGCGGATCCTCCGGCGGAAGCGCAGCCTGCGTTGCCGCAGACGAAGCTTATTTCTCGCTGGGTTCTGATACCGGCGGTTCTATCCGTCAGCCGGCATCGCTGTGCGGCTGCGTCGGCATGAAACCGACCTATGGCTCTGTTTCCCGCTATGGCTTAATTGCCTTTGCGTCTTCGCTCGACCAGATCGGACCTCTGGCAAAAGACGTAACCGACTGTGCTATGGTGCTAAACCAGATTGCAGGTCATGACCCGAAGGATTCCACCAGCGTAAATATTCAGCACCCCGATTTTGAAAAAGCGCTGACCGGGGACATCAAAGGCCTTAAAATCGGTGTCCCGAAAGAATATTTCGGCGCAGGGATCAGCGGCGATGTGTCCGCAGCAGTCCATGCGGCGCTTGACAATATGAAAGCGGAAGGCGCACAGTATACGGATATGAGCCTGCCTCTCAATGAATACGCCCTGCCTGCTTATTATATGATTTCTTCTGCCGAAGCAAGCTCGAACCTTGCCCGGTTTGACGGCGTGAAATATGGCTTCCGCGCAGAAAAATTTGATGATTTGATTGACCTTTATTGCCAGACCAGAAGCGAAGGGTTCGGTGCAGAGGTAAAACGCCGTATCATGATCGGAACTTATGCTTTGTCCTCCGGTTATTATGACGCATACTACAAAAAAGCGCAGCAAGTGCGCACCATGATTATGAACGATTTTACCAAGGCGTTTGAGACCTATGATGTTTTGGTGACGCCGGCCTCCCCCACTACGGCATTTGGTATCGGTGAAAAAACTTCCGATCCGCTCCAGATGTACATGGCAGACATCTGTACCGTCAGCGTCAACATCGGAGGTCTGCCAGCCATTGTAATCCCGTGCGGCTATGACGCAAGCGGTCTTCCGATCGGCATCCAGATTATTGGAAAGCCGTTTGACGAAGCAACGGTGCTTAATGCGGCGTTTGCGCTGGAAAAAACGATCACCAAAGTGAAACCGAATCTGTAAGGGAGGACGAAAAGCAATGAAATATGAGACAGTAATCGGACTGGAAGTCCACGCAGAACTGGCGACAAAAACGAAGATTTTCTGCGGTTGTAAAAATGAATTCGGCGGCGAGCCGAACACCCGCTGCTGTCCGGTCTGCACCGGTATGCCGGGAACCCTGCCCGTCCTCAACAAGGCGGTGGTCGATTATGCGATCAAAGCGGGGCTTGCCACCAACTGCACCATTACCAAATACGGCAAACAGGACAGAAAAAACTATTTTTATCCGGACCTGCCGAAAGCATATCAAATTTCACAGTTTGACCTGCCGCTTTGCCAAAACGGCTATGTTGAGATTGATGTAAACGGCGAAAAACGCCGCATCGGCATTACCCGAATCCATATCGAAGAGGATGCCGGAAAATTAATTCACGATGACTACGGCAACGAATCCATGGCGGATTATAACCGCTGCGGCGTTCCGCTGATTGAAATTGTTTCCGAGCCGGATTTGCGTTCTCCGGAGGAAGCAAGAATTTATTTGGAAACCTTAAAGTCCATCTTGGAATACACCGAAGTGTCCGACTGCAAAATGCAGGAAGGATCTTTGCGCTGTGACGTAAATCTTTCTATCCGTCCTGTGGGTCAGGAAGAATTTGGCACACGCTGTGAGATGAAAAATGTCAACTCCTTCCGTGCCGCTGTCCGCGCGATGGAATATGAGCAAAAACGCCAGGCGGAGATTTTAGACGAAGGCGGTGTTGTCGAACAGGAGACCCGCCGCTGGGACGATGTGCGCGGCGTAAGCACACCGATGCGCAGCAAGGAAGACGCCCAGGATTACCGCTATTTCCCGGAACCGGACTTGGTGCCGATTGTGGTATCCGACGAATGGGTGGAGGAAATCAGAAAGACGATTCCTGAACTTCCGGAAGAACGCAAAGCACGCTATGTCAACGAATATTCGCTGCCGGAATATGATGCGTTCATCTTAACCTCTTCGAAAAAAATGGCGGACTTTTTTGACGCGGCTGTCAAAGAGGGTGCAAAACCAAAACCGGTCAGCAACTGGCTGATGGGCGATATATCCAAAATTTTAAACGACAAGGAACTGGAGCCGGGCGACATCCCGTTTACGCCTGCCCAGCTTGCTAAAATGATAGCGCTGATTGAAAAAGGAACCATTTCAAACAGCGCCGCTAAAAAAGTGTTAGACGCGATGTTTGCACAGCCGGACGATCCGGAAAAACTGGTAGAAAAGCTGGGGCTTGCACAGGTTTCTGACGAGGGCGCAATTCTTGAAATGGTAAACGGCGTTCTCGCACAAAACCCGCAGTCCATCGCAGACTATAAGGCCGGAAAAGACAAAGCACTCGGCTTTTTGGTCGGTCAGGTTATGCGGATTTCTAAAGGAAAAGCCAATCCGCAGATTATCAACAAACTGCTGAAAGACGCCCTGGACAAAGCGTAATTTGTTAAAACAGCAGAACGTTTTTCTAATTGAACGTATTGGTTTTCAGTATGATACGCGGCTTGCGGCGAAAAGCCGCGCCGCGTTTTGTTATTTGGAGTGATACCATGCACATCAGAGAAATTTACCAAGCCGTCTACCGCCGTCTGGATACTTTAACGCCGCTTTCCGTTGACTGCGGCGCACTGTGCGGCAAACTCTGCTGCCAGTCCCCGGACGGGGAAGACGCCGGGATGTATCTGTTTCCCGGAGAGGAATCCCTCTTTTGGGGATTAGACGGGTTTTATATGTTAGACTCTGCGCTGACATACGCAGGCGGTAAAAGCGCAAAACTGCTCTGCTGCACGCAGCCCTGCCAGCGCAGCCTGCGGCCGCTTTCCTGCCGGATTTTCCCGCTGGTTCCATACTACCGCCGCGAAAGCGGCGTCCGTATTATTTTCGATCCCCGCGCACGCTTTTGCCCGCTTTCGGATCCGTCTGCTAAACCGTATCTGGAACGGGATTTTAAACTGGAAGTGTGGCACGCGTTTCGACTGCTGTCAAAAATTTCGGAAGTTGCCGCTTTTTTAGAGGCTCTGACTGACGTTTTAGATGATTTTACTTCTTTGAGAGGAACATTGCTATGATTTTTCATGATACCATCGCCGCCGTAGCAACTCCGCACGGGACCGGAGGAATTTCCGTTATCCGCGTCAGCGGACCGGATGCGTTTGCCGTCTGCGACCGGGTTTTTCAAAATCCAAAAGGAAAAACGCTCACGGCAGCTAAAAGTCATACTATTTTATATGGACACATCAAAAACCAGGGAAAAACGATTGACGAGGTTTTGGTTGCCGTCATGCGCGCACCGCATACCTTCACCGGAGAAGA
>CASGBM010000014.1 GCA_949299615.1 uncultured Eubacteriales bacterium
GCTGACAGACCACTTTTATATTACCACATGAGGAGGATTTTTTCTCACCGGTTAACCTCTCTTGAACCACGCGACTATCGCGTGGTTTTCGTTATACAATAAATGCGGCGTTGGTTTATTTCAACCAACGCCGCAGATTTTTTATACTTAGCCGGAATCCGTTCCCTTTCACATCATACGATTCAGGTAATAGACCGGCAAGGCGCTCCAGCCATGGCACAGGCTGCCCGCATTGTCAAAATCCGCTTCGCCCTTTTCCGTTTCCCAAAAAGACGTGGCGCCCTTGTCCAGCATTGCGCCATACCTTCTGCGAATGTCCTTCAAAATATAGTCCCTGTATTTTTCCTGATTCACCTTTAAAAGCGCATCGTATAAAAAGCCCAGCATACTCAGCGTAACAGGCGTTAATCCGTTGTTTTCGGAGTAAAGCTGCTCCGCCGCATATTCCGCCTCCTCGCCCTGAAGCACGCCTGAAAGGATTGCAAACGAATTGGCAAGCTCGCTGAACGAATGAGAGTGATCATTATCAACAATCAGCCTTTTCTCCTCATCGTAAAAATGACTTCTGACATAGCGTCTGAGCTTCTCCGCCGTCTCCTCATAACACTGCTCCGCTCCGGCAAAATCCGAAATGACCGCCATTGCTTCCAGCGCCATAATCAAAAGGCAGTTGAGGAGCGAATCAAAATATTTTTCCTCCACGCTCCCGATAGAACCGGCCAAGCCGTCCGACCACTCATAAAAATTCCAGTAGCATTCTTCCGTAAAGATGGGAACGCCGCCGTTTTCCATTTTCTTTAAAAAGGCGTCTGTGATGGCGACCAGCTTCGGATACACCTCATCGAGCAGGGTCATATCCTTGGTATACAGCAGGTATTCCCGCACCGCGATAATATAATAAAGCGAAAAAGACGGGATGGCAAGCCGATCCTGAGACGGCACGCAGATGGATAACAGATTGTCACTGCGTCTGTCCTTGCTGAAAAGCAGCAGATTTGCCCGCGGAAAGTCATATTCCCGAAAGCCGTAATACCCGAACAGCATCTGGTTGCGGCTGTCTAAGGCATACAATCCCTGTTCCCGCCACGGCGTGTCCTCATAATGGTCGTGCATGCACAGCTGCAGGGTTCGTATTGCCGTGTCATAGATTTTTTGGTCGGTCTCATCCGCAAAAATTTTCTCTTCCTTTTTAAGCGGATATTCCACCGGCAGAACCGTAAAATACTCCACCTCGATCGGTTCCTCACAAAAAAATTCCAAATATCTTAACCCAAACCGTCTGAAATAGTTTGTATAGGTGTTTTCTCCGGGTTTTAAAACGATTTCCGCACTGAAATCCCGCTCTCCGATTTTGCGCCTGACGTTGCCGTCCGCAAGATGCTCTCCGTAGCAGACCGTCATACGCTGCGGCACCGCCGATTTCACCCGAAACGTAAGATAGCCTGCCGTTTCTCTCTTCAAATCCATCAGAAAATGTCTGTCCCCATCTGCTTTCAGCAAATCGGTCTGCACCGGCTCCCCGACCGTACAGCGTTTGACAGGTCGGCAATGCATCGGCAAATCCTGTTCCACGAGAATACTCGGACAAAATCCCGCAAGCGTCCCGTTTTTCCAAGCATCCTCATGATTCATATCATAAAGAAAGCTGAATCCGAGCTCCCACGTGATAATCTTTTGGTATCCGCTTTGAAAGCACGGATTCATCCGTGACAGTGTGCGCTCATCGGAGCAGCATACCGTTTCGCCGTCATTTAAAATTTCATATCTTAATGCCGCGCGCCCCGGGTAATAGGACATATTACTGACCCCGTAATGCCATACCGTGACGGCAAGATGATTGGTTCCCGCACGGCTGAAAGGTGTGAGATCAATCTCATCATACACCTTGTAATGAGGAAAATCCGGGTATTGCCCGGACGCCGCATATTCGCCGTTCAGATACACGCAATAATTGGAATCTGCCGAAATCAAAAGCTTTACACTTCCTGAATGGTATGAATATGTATCAAAAAAATCGCAGTAAACATTCTCTTTCAGCTGCGTATCATGCCAAATCCATTTTGCTGCCTCCGAAAACTGCGCCGCTGCAGCCTTTGTCCCTTCATGAATTCTCCCGTTTGTCAATCCCATGCACCCTTTCAGCTATAAAAAAATGATTTAACATTCAATATCTTTCAGAATATTTCTCTGCCTATGCGGAGGTAACGTGTGTCGGTTTATCCAAATCACAAAGAAAATGTTCCTGTGGCATTAGGTCATCTATGTTTCCGAAATATCTTTTAAGCGGTCTGCTTTCGTTTCTCTTTAACATTGCTATTTTTTTGCTTCCTATATATTTATTATACCACAAGTGCAAGTCGCTATAAATACCTGTCTAAAAAATACCGTTTATTTCAGACAATGCTGCAAGAATGATGCCCGTTCCGTGATCGTCGTTAAAAGCCGTTTCCAGATTCATATAATATTCTGCCTGCATGCTGCAGCCGGAACCTTTGCAAACGCCGTAAACATTCCCATGCTTATCGATGCAATAGCGCAGCAGAGCATCCATTCCTCTCCGTATGGCGGTGCCGTATTGTCCGCGCTCAAGAATGTTTAGCCGCACTCCCCTTGCCAAGCCAAGCACAAACATTGCTGTGGATGAGGTTTCCGCATAGGAGTCGGGACGGTCCAGCACCTGATGCCACATGCCGTTCGCGTCCTGATGCGCTGAAATACCCTCGGCAAATTCACGCAGCATACCGCAGAAAAACTCATAATGTCTGTGATTGTGTGGCAGATGCAAAAGAATTTCCGTCAGCGTAAACAAAATCCAGCCGTTGCCTCTGCCCCACGGAATACGGTTCATCAGACCGGTTTCCGGGAAAAAGATATGGGAATAAAGCTTCTTGTCCTTCATAAAAAGCCTCTTGCGAAATCCCTCCAGCTGCCGTTTCAGTTCATCGTAATATTCCTCTTTGTCAAACAGCCGTGCCAGTCTCACCAAAAACGGACAGCTCATGAAAGTATCATCTGCCCACATGGTAGACGGACGTCGAAAGGTGCCGTCCGAAAACCGCGGAATCTGTGTCATCATGGCATGCTCCAGCTTTTTAATAACCGCAATTGCCTTTTCGTCTTGCGTAAGATTATAGTATTCTATAAAATTCATCCCCATCGTACCGATAGAGTCCAAATCCTCCAGCGAGGTACCGCGCTGCAGCATGGAAGATTCACCGAAAACAGCAGCATCATACACCGCATAGTCATAGTAGTCCAGCATATTTTTCATGTTCTTGATAAAATATTGCCGATAATCCCTGCGTCCCGTCGCAGCCTCTGCCAAAAGCAAGCCATAGTTTCCCACCATTGCGGCATAAAACCACTGCCCGAAAAAACAGGTTTCCATATAGACACGCAGGTAACTTCCGTCCTGCAGTCTCCAGAAGCGCTTTTCCCCGTTGATTTCATAGGGTGATTTAAAATTGAGTGTATCGATGAGTTTTTCCTGCTTTTGCGGCAAAGATAAAAGCAGCCAGCAAGCGCCGTGCTTTCTCTGCATCTCCGCAAAAGGAATGCCGATATGCTCCGCCTCCCAAACAAAGCCGAAATCTCTTCCTTTCTCGCACAGCACCGCAATTTCATCATCTTTTTCCACTTCTACACTTATTTTCTGACCGCGGCAGATTTCCTTCCGATTGACGTACAAAATCATTCCGCTTTCATTTTGAAGTGTCAGTTTGGTGTTCTCTGTGGCATAAGAAACTGCTGCCGCAAAAACATCCTCAGGATGCATTTCCGAAAAATCAATGCGACGGCTGTCCTTCGTTGCCTGCGGGAAAACATAGGTGCATTGATTCTGCTTAGTTCCTTCATCCTTTTTATATAAACGCGATATCTCATAACCATCCTCGCCGCGGTATTCCCCGTGCGCAATGACAACTCTTGTGTGGAATAGATAGTCGCGCGCCTTCATCACCAAAAAAAGCCTTAAAGCGGTTAAAAAATAAAACACAAAGCTGTTGTTATGACAGGTGCATTTCAGCACCAGCTCGTTGATTCCTTCTTTCAGAATGAGCGGTGCATACTCATAGTTTTCGATATCTGCACATTCTACCTGCTTTGTTTTTAAAATGCACTTTCCCTCATAAAATATTTCGACATTGCCGGCAACGGTCGCCACAATCTCCTGCGTTCTGTCCGAGGTCATTCCCACACGCAGATAGACGCAGTCTCCTTCCTGCGCCTCCGGATAATACTTTCCCAAATCAATTTTATCAAAAGAAAGGTCAGGAAGACTGATAATTCCATCTTGCGCAATACAAGGTCTGTATACGATTTCCTTCATCGGACGTGTGCCGATCATGTGATCGGCAACCAGTTCGATATATTCTCGTTCCGTCAGCTTTAATTGATACGCCGCGTTTTCTTCTTTAAAGTACATCGTTTCCTCCTCACTCTCCTCTTGCCGCCCATGCCGCCGCTTTTCCGATATTTTCGCCGAGTACCGCCGCATTTCCCGAGACACGATAGCTTGCGTGCGCACAAAAATCACCGCAAATGCATCTGCCTGTCATAAACAGATTGTCAAATCCCTTACAAATTGCAGCCCGCAAAGGAATTTGGTAGGTTCTCTCTATCTCATCGCCGCAATTTTCATATCCAAGCTCATTGTCCTTTTTTAGGGAATGAACATCAATGACAAAGGAAACCGTACAAATGCTGTCCGGAAATTCTCTCAGCGCATAAATGTCCTCTTGTGTAACGGTATATTCTCCGCGGATTCGACGACCCTCTCGCACGCCGATAGACGGCGCAGTTGCAACCAATCTGAGATTTTTCCAGATACCGCCGAGCGCACGCAGCGAATCGACCACCGCATTGATCTCCTTTCGTGCAGAAACAGTTGCCAAGGTCAAATCCTCTGCATTGGTGCCATACACACCGTACTGATGATTTGCCGTCATTAAAAAAACATCATTAAAAAGATAATACAAAGCCGGCTCCTGTTGGGAGCAATCCGCGCCGGCTCGTCTGATTTCCTCGCGAAAGCGCTGCTTCGGCGTGATTGCCTCCGTATATTCCAAGGAGTTGTCAAATGCCTTCAGCTCATCCCGGCAAAGTCCGTCCACTAACGCAAACATGGACATCGGCTGCACCAAGCCTTCGTCATTGCCCATTTCAAATTCTGCACCTGCAAGCGCACACACGTCTCCGTCCCCCGTGGCGTCAATAACATATTTCCCGCAAAAGCGTTCTCTGCCCGATTTGGAAATAACCTCTATCGCCTGCACACGGTTTTCCTTTCTTACCGCACCGCATACAAAGCTGCAAAGACGCACATGAACGCCCGCCGCCGTACACAGCTCATCTAAGAGAAGCTTCATCGCCTCCGGCTGATAAATAAAGCTGCCGCCGCGCGCAAACCTGCCGCAGTCACGATTTTGCAGAGTTTCTGTAATCTCATTTAAAAGGAAACCGCTCTTATTGTTAATATCCAGCATCCACGCCACCAAACCGGAGGTCCATGTTCCTCCGAGGCAGTTTGTCTGCTCGATTAAAAGTGTTTTTGCACCGCAGCGCGCCGCACTGATTGCCGCGCACACACCCGACACTCCGCCGCCGCAGACAATCACATCGTATTCCTGATTCATATTCCTATCCTACCCTTTCCACACATACACAAACCACACCGCTGTTCTCCGCCGAAAATGCAAATATCACGAGGCTGCCGTCCGCACTGAAAACAGGATGCGGATGTCCCGGATGATTTTTTATAATCGAAATTCTGTGCAGCAGCTTCTCTTCTCCCGTTTCCATATGAAACAGTGATATCTCAGAGGTGTACCGATATTTTTCCGGTTCATCGTTATAGGTATCATACACAAACAGCTTGCCGCTGCAGTCGGGAACAGCGTGAATGGCTTCCTTCTGCGTCACCATTTCCGTGACGCCCTTTTGCGGTTGATCCGGTTCTATATAGCAGATTCCGCCCCGCCCGACCGACGGATGCATATCGCGCCGCACACGGACAAAATAAAGACGATTTCCGTCGGGCGACCACACCCAATGCGTCAAGCCCTCACCGAAGCTGCCATCCTCCAGTATCACCTGCCGATACGGCTCCCACTTTTCCTCTGTCTCGGTATTTAAAAGCCACATACGGTCCTTTACATTATCCGGTCCGCCATGCAAAAAATTAATCAACCACGGTCTTTTCGGATTGATAATAAAATGCCCCGCAAACGGATTGTGTTGGTGCCCGAAATGCTCGTCTACCCACGGATAATCCAAGATGATTTTGCAGGCGCCGCTCTGTGTATCCAACACGCATCCGCGGTTCGGAATATGCTGCTGTCGCGTTCCGTAGAAAAACAGCAAGTATCTTCCGTCATCGCTGATGGTGGGAACCTCCTGTAAACTGCAGCCGTTCGGTTCCGTAAACACAACCTTCTTCTCTCGCGTGTAAATATCATAGCAGTAAATGTTTTCATCCGCAACAAAATACACCTTGTTTTGCTTTGACATCAGCATTCCATAGGCGCGCATATTCATTCTGTCATGCAGCCGGACGGTTTCCCCCGTCTCATCATTGTACAGCACGGGAATCCCTCTGCCCCACTTTCTCAAATGGCGGTCAAACAGCGCACAAAAAACATAATGCACATTATCTGTCGTTGTATATTCATTAATATAGGCATGATTCATCATTGCTCCCGGAACATAAAAAGCTGTCATAGGCTTTCCGTCTAAATCATAGAATATTTTTTTCCGAATGACGATTTTCGTATCTTCATAATACGGAAAGACCAGAGAGCGCTCATAGCTTGCCGTAACACGCTCTGCAAACTCGCTGCTTTCTTTTGCCATGCGCACCATGCACCGCTCATCGCCAACCCGAACCAGCAGCAGATTATAACAAATTCCGCACAGCTCATCATTGCAAAGGGGCGCTTCCTCAAAGGTCGTCTCTCTGTACAAACCGATTACCTGAAGCTGCGCGGTTTCCTCATGAAACCAGACTGTTTTTCTCTCCGTTGACAGAAAAATCCCGTTTTCCGCCGCACGGTCAAGCACATGAGCCGATGCGCTCTTGCCGATTGCCGTCAGCAGTGCCCTTGCCGTACTGCCCACATTCATCTCCGCGGCAAGAAAAACTTTTTTTCCTAAGATTTTCGAAAAAATCTTTTCTGCCTCCTGCCTGTCCGCCCGTTCGGAAAGCCGTTCGGTAAAGTCGCCTAAGCACAACTGCTTTAAAATTTGCGCCGCGTGCATATACAAAGGCTCTGCTTTGCTTCCGTCACCGCGGTAAACGGTTTTTTTGCCCGTCATAACATTTTTAATAGAAAGCAATTGCGCGCTGCTTGCAAGGTCATAGCGTTCTAAGCGCAGGTCTTCCGCAGCTGCCTCTGTCAAAACCACATCACAGCGCGTCACGTTCTGCCCCGTTCCACTCAATAAAAATTCTGTTTCCGCACCCTTTAACCGATAATAATCATATTTATCGTCTATGTACTCCACCAGTGTTACCTTATCCATATGCATTCTCCCTGACTGTTTTTAGCTAGCGCAAAGCTGTCGCTTCAATTGATTTGATATATGCGTTATTGCTGTCCGGCATAACATTCAGCGAAAAGTCATAAGAGCCGGATAAGGCGCTGCGAAAGGACGCATCCTGCAAAACAATATCGCGCGTCACCCATCGGTTTGTATTTCTGCGCTGTATGTAAATGGTTTTGGAATTTTTATTTCTTCCGTCCTCGCTTGCCACACTGCTGTTGTAATTCATCTGAAACGGCTCGTAGCCGTTATCAAAATACGTAATTGTCAATTGAACACGCTTGTCGCTTGTTAAAATGTATTCTCCGTCCACATCAACGTACAGCACCCGTCCGTTCTCCAGCGCTACACAATCTTCTCCGTTTAACTGTGCCGCACGCGGCATGCCGTTTTCCGCGTCATCGCGCACACGGATGCCATCGCCTGCTTTCGTTTCGTCAAAGCGCACGCTTGCCGTTGTATAATGCTTCCGGTTGCCTTCACTGCGCATTTTCTTTACAATTTCGTCAATCTCAACCATTCCCACCCGAACGGAAATATCCCGCTCGCATGCCTGATTAAAGAAAATCATACTTGAATCAAGCGAAAAGGTCGGGTGACTGTGGCAGGGATGACCGTTCCAGATGGAGTGGTAAGAAAGCAGCTTTGCATAATCGGAAACAGAATCGTAAAGCACAACCTCGCTTTTATAAAATCCGTCGCTGCGCAGCTTATAGCTGTCGCCGATAATCAGCTCGTCCTTCGTATCCGGCACGGCATGCGTATATGGATAGGAATCATTGACCTGTACAACGCCGTTTTCCGGATGCTCAAAATCGTAATACACAATACCCGGTTTTGCAGCAAGCGACTGGGATGACATTCTGCAATAATACACTCTCTTTCCGTCAAGCGACCATACCCAGTGTACACACTGCTCGCCCCAGCTGCCGTCAAACTTGCGCGACATGTCCGGTGTCTTCCATGTTTTACCGGTTTTGGTATCCAAAAACCACATTCTGTCCTCAACACTCGAACCGCCGCCGTGCAAAAACTGCACAATCGTTTCATCAACAGGATTGATAATCGCATGGCCCACGAAAATCGGATTAGGACCGTACAAATGGTTGTCTACCCATCTTTTGCCCAGGTAGGATTTCATTTCACCTGTTTCGGTATTGAATATTCCGATGTGGTCGGGGTAAGATTTGTTGACACTGCCCCAGAACACACACAAATATTTTCCGTCACGGGTAATGGTCGGGATTTCCTGCAGCGTATTTCCGTCCGGCTCCTCCCACAGTTTTTTCTTTTCGCCTGCATCAATATCATACGCCCATATTTCGTTATCAATCGTGTAATACATCACATTGTCTTCCGAAAGAACCTGAGCAAACATTTTGATGCGTCTGTTGTCCACCGTAGTCGTCTTACCCGTTTCTCGGTTATACACAATCGGATTTCCTGTGCCGTAATGCTTGTCAACACCGGCACAGAACACAAAATTTTTACTGTCTGCCGTACAAAGCTCATTAATATACGGAATGTTCATATTCACACCGGGGCAATAAAATTCATGAATTGTTTCGCCGGTGACCTCGTCCGTGCGCGTACTTTCCTTCACCCGATAACCCTTTTCCTCGTAGTAGGAATACATCAGGTTTCTGTCATTGGTTTCCGCCATACCGTCAAAGACAGCCTCATCCTCGCAAACCCCGGCAAGAAAGCTTTCTCCCTCATCCCTTAAAAAAAGCAGATTGTAGCAAAGGCCGACAAGGTCATCATTATAGAGCGGCTTCTGATAATTGCCCACTTCAATATCGTACAGTCCGTGCGTTTGCGTTTTGTAGGTTGTCTGTCCAAACCATTTCTGAACATGCTTGCTCATGTTGCGAATCAATCCGCTTTTAATCCAGTCTGCCTCGGTTTCGCACGGAACACCCAGCGCAGCGGAAAATGCACGAAGGGTTTCCTCTAAAGTGACATTTTCAGAAAGGGTGCAGCCTTTCCCGGTAATTCTTTGAAATATCTCTGCCGCCGCCTTCCCGTCAGCCGGTTCCTCCAAGGGGGTATTTTCATCAAAAAGCCCCATGCTGCTCAGCAAAAACAATGTGCCCTGCTGAATCACGTGCTCCTTCTTCCCGTCGGCAGTTACATTGTCCGCCTCCTTATCCAAATTCACAAACTCAATATCCGCAATATAATCGTTCATCATTTCATAAGAGGACTCGTAGGAATTCAGATAAAAATCCGAACCGTGCTTCATCGCACCGCAAAAAACCGAATCGTTCAGCAGCACGGTTTCCGTGCGCCATGTGTTGCTTCCCGCCTTTAGAATCATCGCGTTTCTCATATTGCCGCTCGGCATGGTGTAGGTGTATCTCACCCAATCGGTGTATCGGTCAAAAAAAGTCACCTTTACTGCCACATTCTTTGTCGTTTCCTCAACTTCCTCCGGTGCCTTGCCGTATGCGTATTTCTTGTTTCCGTTAAAGAATAGGCAGTCTCTTCCTTCAAAATAAACCGCAGAAATATTGCTTTCGTTTCCCTCCTCTGTACTGAGGAATAAATGCGGTCTGCCCTTTTTTGTCTGAAACGGCTCCATAAATTCTTCACGCGCTATGGTATTGTCATAGATGACCGCTTCATAATCGCTGTTTTCGTCCTTTACCACATACTGCCGCTCAGACACAGAATAGGATAATTCCTCATCCTCCGGTTCTTCCCGGTTGTCTTCCTCCGCAAGCATCTCATCCGCGGCCGCATCCTCTTCAGCCGCAGCAAAATGAAACGCTGCACCGCCGAGAAGCATGGATAATGCCAACAACAGCGCCAAAATTTTTTTCATCGACTGCCCCTCCTGTCTATCGGACATAAATTATTTTCCCACACAAATATTCTGTCATAATCAGATTGCTTCAGCTCTGCAATATAAAAGGCGTTTCCGTCGGCGGTAAATTCCTCCAATGAATAACTGCCGTTTTCTTCAGCTACCGCCCACAAATTCCGTCTCTCTGTCTGCGAATTGTAAACAGGAATATAGATTTTACCGTCTTTTTTTATCGGTGTGCTGTATGCCGTGCTTTTGCAAATGCCGCTGAAGGCGGAAAGCTGCCGGACATAAAGCGGCGTATCATTCCCGCTCAGAATTACAAAATCACTGTTGTCTGCATTGGCGCTGCGAAAGCGGGCATCCTCCAATACAATAAGCTCCGTTCTCCACTCTTTAGTGTTTGTTTTTTGAACAGCAATCCGTTTTTTATTTTTCACCTCACCATATTCCGAATCGGAATTGGTGTTATATTGAATATAAAATTCCTCGCTCCCTATATCGAGATAGGTCAGCAGGAGGGATACCGTACTTTCGTTTTTGGGGACAAAGCTTCCGAAAACCTCAACACTCAGGCTGTCCTCAATCGCAATGCACTCACTTTCGCTTACCGTCTGCCGCATATCCTCCGTCAGGTTGATTCCCATCATTCCCGACTGCCGCCTTGCGTCAAGCCATGCGAATCCGCCGTTTTGATTGTATTCCCCTTGATCCAGCCTTTCGCAGATTTCCTTCGTCTCCATAACAGCTACCATACAGCTTGCGCTCTCCTCATCCGCAAGATTAAATACCACATTGGCTCCGTCCGCCGTAAAAGTCGGATGGCTGTGGCAGGGATGCGCATTCCATACGGGGACATAAGCAAGCAGCGCCGCGCTTTTTGAAACATCGCTGTAAAGCACGATTTCATTTCGATAGCAGCCGTTATCAAATACAATCTGCGTATCCGAAATAAAGTGACGGTCTCCCTCATCCACAGAGGTATGGATGTACGAGTAGTCGCCGTTCAGCACATGTACGTTTTTTTCCTCCTCGGTAATATCAACATAGGAAATGCCGTTTTCCACACTGTCAGACGACGCCGGCGGTCTTAAAAAGTAAAGCCTTTTCCCGTCAAGCGACCAAAATGCATGTGTGATATGTTCTCCGAAGGAACCGTTTTCCTTTATTTTCTGAATATACGGCTGATAAAAATTGCCCTCCTCATAGAGCCACAGTCTGTCTGTTACGTTCGTGCCGCCTCCGTGCATAAAATTTACAATATCGGGATTTTCCGGATTGATAATCACGTGTCCGAGAAAGGGATTTGCACTCCCACTGAAATGCTCCTCCGTCCACGCCTCATCAATAAGCACCTGATAGCTCTTATCCTCAACCGATATGCGATAAACCACATTCGGTTGGTAAGTAATCTCTTTTCCGCAAAAAACGGTAATGTATTTTCCGTCATTGGTAATGGTTGGTACCTCCTGCAGGAGGTCACCGTCCGGCTCGGTAAATACAATGCTCTTTTCGCCGTTTGCAACATGATAGGAATAAAGCGTCGCCCCCTCCACCCAGTACGCAATATTGTCCTTTGACATCAGCATACCAAAGCAGTCCATATTTCTTGTTTGAGAAAGCGCAGTCGTTTTCTTCGTTTTCCTGTTATATAGAACGGGAACACCCAAATCCAGCCGCTTATCATATGCCGCGCAAAGGAAATAATTCTCGCCGTCTATGCTTGCATATTCATTTACATAGGTGGAATTTACGTTCCCTCCCTTCATATAAAGGCACGTCATTTCCTCCCCCGTCAGGGAATCCGTAATTGTTTTTTCACTGATTTGAATGCCTGCCGCGTCATAATAAGTATTTGAAATCAGAGTATCGTTCAGTCCGAGCAGTTTTTCTTTAAATCGGCTGTCCCGTTGCGCCATCTGCACCATAAAAGGAAGGGTATCGCCGTTTTTTTTCATAAACAGCAAATCGTATAAAAGCCCTGCCAAATCATCGTAAAACACACTCTGGCTGTCTGTATAGGTCACCGTGCCAACGCCGAAATTCTGCATTTCATAGCCTGCTCTGCCAAAGAATGCAGGCGCATATCCCACACTCCTGATAAGACCGGCCGTCACAGCCTTATTTTGCAGCGTGCCGTCCGTCGGATAGCCCAGTACATTCAGCCACTCTTTTATCAGGCTTCCCATTGTAGCTTCCGTCACATTGCAGGCAACACCCGTTATTTTCTCAAAATAAAGATTAATATCCGAAAGCGATGCCTTCTCCTCTGCATTTCCCTGCGGCAAAAGCGCAAGCCTTTCCAATATTTCCGCCGAAGCACCGAAAAGAACATGCTTCTTTTTTCCGTTTTCCTCGTTTGCACCCATATCGCTTAAATTGACCAGCTCAATTTCGCTGATATATTCGCTGCATACGCTTTTATGTGTATCGTATGAATCAATGACAATATCCGCACCGCTGACGCCGCTGCCGTCATACAGACCCCTGTTCATCAGCACAACCGCCTCACGGAAGCTGCCCGAATTGCTTTTGTGAATCAAACGCGTCCGCTCCACAACGCTTGTACTGCGCGCTCTCCAGCGTACACGAATAAAATTGGAGCCGTTATCCAGGTATACAATCCGAAGAGCGACATTATCGGTTTCCGGCGCAACGAAGTCATTATCCGCCCGCAGAATAAGCTTTTTATGGGAGTTTTCCAGAAAAAAGCAATCTTTTCCGTCCATCCGGCGAACCTCTGTCAGCGTTTCCTCCGATGATGTAATGACACTTGCGCAAACGATCAGGGGCGATAGTTCTTCCGCGAAAACCGCTCCTGAACACATGATTATAAGAAAAACCATCCATATAGCAATCGCTCTTCGCATGGCACACTCCTTCTCTTTTTTTGTTCCTTCGGCAGACAAAGCAGTCCGCCGAAGGAACCATATTAACCGAAATATTATCGTTTAATGACTTCAACCCTGGAAATATAGCACGGGTTGTCAGCGGTTGTTCTTCCGCAGATCTGCATGGAACCGAGATCATCGGTAAAGGCGGCGTCCTCCACAAAAAATTCCGCCGTTTTCCATTCTCCGCTGTTGGTACGTCTGGGAATATTCAGCGTTTTCCGCCCGGAGCTTGTCGGGTAGGTAATGTTGATATTGTCCTTTTCGTCCTCAAAATTATCAAGATAAGTGATTCTTACAATCACGCGGTTATCCGACGAAGTAAGATAATTGTCGCTCATGCCAAGCTTCATATAGCGCGCCCCCGAGTCTTTGTCTCCTTCGACGCTGTAAAGCTTCATAGCCGTTTTACCGCTGATTTCCACAATATCCGCCGTGTTAAAGCCATCGCGGCAAAGCAATTCTACGTATTGAGTATCCGACTGCTTATCGAAGTCAAGCACGGCTCCATACGGAACATAATCCTTGCCGACAACATCAACCTTCTGTATATTTACATTTGCATAATCGCTGGCATACGGCTTGTTGTTGCTGCCAATGGCAATCGTTGCCGGATGACCCATGGTATACGCAAAGCCGTTATTTCCCGTGGCAGAAGATGCCGCATCTGTTGTTCTGGTGGAAAAATCAAAAAATCTATCCTTAAATACATACGAATACAAAGAAGTGCTGTTATTGGTTGCCGTTGTATTATAGATGGTAGGAAGCGTCATTTGCACCGTTTTCCACTTGTATGTGGTTTTCAGCGCAAGGCTTGCGTGTCCGACCAGCTGCTGCTGGCTGGTTGCCGATGATGCGTAATCTACAATCGGACCTGATTTGAAGCTGGTATCCGCAGCGCCGATTACTCTGCTGTCATAGTAATTCATGATAACTTTCACTTCATCCTGCGAACCAAGGCTGTCAACGAAGTCCTGATTCAGCGTTGCAAAAAGGCGGCTGCCCGGCTGTTCAAAATCAAACGTGCTCAGTCCCAGGCTCTTGCCGGTCAGGTAATTGTAGCCTGTCGCATGTGACTTCACGCTTGACACATATCCCACCTTGTTCAGCGTTACAGTCTCACCCGATGTCACACCGGTCACGGTGATGTTGTGTGCATTTACAGGACTGTTCAGCGCGGAGATATTATCGTTTGTCACGGTTCCTTCTCCCAGACCGCCCAGCCACAGTCTCGCAATATCGTCCGTTGTAACAGGGTCGCTTGCCGCACTGTCTTCACTTTCCGCGCCCACTACATCCACCGCGGTCACAGTATACGTCACAGTGGTATTATGCTCAATGCCGACATCCTTAAAGCTGCATTCATTTCCCAGCGTGGAGCCGACATATTTTCCGTCGCGGTACACGTTATAATACGCGACTGCATTGGTATCGTCAATACTGCTGCTCCAGGTAAGGTCAACCGTTGAATTTGTTACGGTATCCGCACGAACAGCAACATCTGTCGGAGCGGTCGGAGCTGTATTTCCCAAAGGCTTCAGGGAAGAAAGTCCTTCCCATACAAAGGACCGCATCTCGTCCGTATCCTTGTCCGCATTCATATCCGCAGACAGAATAATATTTGCTCCTGCTGCAATACCCTCTCGCCTATCCATTTCGACATCCTTCAGGATTCCGGTTGCTTTGTCGAAAAGACCGACTACCAGCACAGCGTTTATGGTTTGCGAATCATCGTAATTGTATAGCTTGACCTTGGTTCTGATGAGACCGGTCTGACTGTTTGCGGCAATAAAGGTTTCCGTCTCCTCCTCAGTGCCGGCGTTCCGCACCAGATAATACTCTGCCTCACCGATTGCCGCCTTTTCCACGTTTTCCGCCATTGCCGGAAGTGCGATGCTCAAACACATGATGACACCCAGAGCAAGCGCACCCAGCCGTTTAAAAATTTTTGCCGTGTTTTCCATAAAACAGCTCCTCCTTTATTTGATAATGAAATTTAATCTACAATAATCACATCGTACGCCACACCGTATCGGGAATAAATCACAACGTGTGAGCCGACGCCGCCCTCTCTCGATTTGCGGATTTCGCCGCCGGACGAAGGCGAATAGGTTTTATTCTCCGCATGGTAAACATAAAAATTGGTCATATATTCTACGCACAGCGTTTTTTTCATGCCGTTTACCTCCAGACAAATCGCCGCGCCGTCTAAATCATAAACCGTTCCTTTGGTCACAACCTGCTTGCTTGCAATGTCAGAGCTGCCGATATACGGCGTAATTGCATCCCGCCACGGATCCTGCGCGGAAAACGATATTTTAGCACTTTCCAGCAGGCCGTACTTGCGCCTGTCAAACGAAGCGATTAACGCGTCGCCCTCACGAATAGACTCAATATTCTCTTTCGCCGCCGTTTTCATAAACTCCGACGGCTCATAAATAACCTTCTGGGACTTTTTCCAGCCATAAATCCGAATCGACACTTCTCCGTTTGCGTCTATAATCTTCCTGATGTCATTCACCAGCACAAGGTTATTGTCATAAATATCCGTCAGATTTTTCGGCTCGGAAATCACACATCCTGCATTGCCGGCATATCCAAAATCGTAAATTACGGCATAGTATTTACATCCGTCCACCATGTTCGGCGCATAGGAAACATATAAATCATCCTCTGTCAATCGTTCTGTTTCCGAAAGCTTGCCTCGTTTTGCAGGGTCTCTCAGCACATTAAAATACACTGTCGCATTGCCCACATAAAACGCCTTGGATTTTGCTGCCGAATACAGCAGCTTTGAGGTGTTGTAAAACGTGTATTCCTCATCGTCGAGACGGTAAAAATCACTGCTGCCGTCATATTCCGAAACGGTATCCGCCCGGAAAAGCCGGCTGATTTCGCCGTTCTCGTTCAAGGAAAAACGTATCATTTGCTGCTGCGCAATTCCGCCGCTGAGCAAGGATGCAAACACATCCTTTTTGTTCTCCCTTTGTGCCGAAAGGGTGGTTTTCACCTTGTCGGCAAGCAGATATACCTCGCATTTGTTTTCCTGTGTGTATATCTTCAGCTTCATCTCCTCATTGATGCCCTTGCCTTGGTCAACCTCTAAAAGATAACCGTAAAACAAATCCTGATCAACACTGCTTTTCATAAAAGCAATCTCACCGAGCGAATTGAGATAAAAAACCGCATATTTGCCTACGACCGCATCGGAAGCCGCCCCGCTTTTCGTAAAGGCGCGCGTTGTTTTATACTCCTGATCGCCAACACCCAAAAGCATTTTTCCATATTCTCCGGAATTTGCCGAAACGATTTTTCCTGTAAGGCTTGCGCGCACTCGTTTGATCTGCAAAAGCTTATCCTCGGCGTCCTTGCTTTCCATGACCTCCAGCACATCGTCACTGACCACCTCGGCAAGCGAGATGTCCGCTCCCTTTTCATTCGTAAGGTGATAATTTTCCGCTGCATGCAGGTCAAGCTTTTCGCCGTCCGTTCCGTAAATACAGCTTGCCATTTCATCAACAGCCGAAACCCTGACATACTGAACACTGTTGATAATCACGACCTCCGCCTCGCCGCTGCCGTTGTCAATCAGCTCCACAAAACCGGCATCAAGGGCAAAGTCCGCCGCCGTCATGGCGTCATACCGTCTGCCGTTAAAAATAAAGTCCGCATACTGTGATATTTTTACGGTTTCATTCCTATCGGAAAGTTTCATTGCAGTCATACTGTGATCCTGCGCTCTGTTTGAAATCTCCTCCGCTGTAAAAACCTCATAGCCGCGCTTTAAGCTGCTGATATACACGGCTTCACACTCATCCTCGTTTGTATAGTATGCCTCCGCCTTTTGCCCGATCAGTCTTTCGTATTCGGCAGGACAATTCTCCAGCGTAAGTCCCGCTATGGTAACGGCATTGCGTCCGGTTGCTTTGCTGTCACCCAGACCGATATATTTTGTTGCCGTTATCGTGCCGGTGATTTGATAAATTCCTCTGTAATACTCCAGAAAGCTTCTCTCGCCCACCTTGCTTTTGTAATCACTGCCCGAAACAGAGACGATTTCCAGCATATCCGCATGCATAACGCGATACATCAGCAGCATGGCGTCTTTTCCGCTCAGAATTTCACTGCCGCTCGTATCATCCAGCAGCTTCAGTCTTGCTCCCACCGCCAGATAACCCGTGTAGTATCCGCCCTTATCCTCTGCCGGCTGCCGATAGCCCAAAGCCATGACCGCCATTTTTACCGCTTCGCTCTTTTTGACGGGATTTTCCGGATAAAAACATCCCCCGTCACCCGAGACAATACCCATGCCGGCAAGATACGAAACGGCACGGTACGCGGAATCATTTTCCCCCACATCCGTAAAATAGGTATAGCTTGCCGCATATTCTCCGCCTGTCATGCTGTCAGCAAGCAGATTGGCAAACTGTGCTCTTGTAACCGTTTCCTGCTGCGCAAATGAAATACCGGCAAGCGCCTCTGCCACAGCAATTTTTCTTTCGTCATATTCCTGTGCAAACGCTGTCGGAATCAGCGAAACGAGGAATGCAGCCAAACTCAGCGCCAGGATTGCTCTTACTTGTTTCATGTTCACTCTACCCCCATTCCCTTCTCCGCAAGCTGCATTGCCTCATAAATCAGTTTTGCCGCCTCCGCACGGCTCGCCGTCCGCTTCGGCTCCATATTCCCCTCATTCGTACCCTTTACCACACCGATTGCCGCCATAGCGCCGACTGCGTCTTTCGCGTAATCGGCAATCTCTGACGCATCTTGAAACGCCGGCTCCGCCGATTTCATCACAACATTTTTATTCTGTAAAATCCTGTAAAGAATGACGATAAAATCCTGCCTGTTCACCGGTCTGCCAACGCCGAATTCCGTTCCCGATATGCCCTTTACAAATCCGCCCGCATACACCTTTTCTACATACGGCGCATACCACGCGGATTGCTGCACATCATCAAACGGCACTTCACTGCTTTCGGTAATAGCGAAAGCAACAGAAAGCATTTTCGCCAGCTGCTCTCTTGTCACGGTTTCATCCGGCAAAAATTGACCGTCACCCATTCCTCCGAGCACTCCCTTCTCCGTCAGCGCCGCAATGCTTTCGTATGCCCAATGCTCCTGCGGAACATCTGAAAATGCAGGCTGCTGCGGGTTGCTGTCTGCTTGTCCTATCGGAGCAATCGGCGTTGGTGTGTCAATCCCGAGACCGGAGCCTTTGCCTCCGCCCGAGGACCCGCCGCCCGAGGAACCCTTGCTGTCGTTTTTCTTCTTCTCCGCAGTCAATTCCTCAATTCTTGCGCTGAGCACGTCACGAACTGCCTGCACGGTTGAAAAATTCTTTCCTACCAGTGCCTTGCCTACCTCATAAGAATCCAATGCCTCGTATTCCGCGCCAAGCGTAATATCAAGGCTCTCCGCATATTTTTCCGCAATCTGCATCACCTTGGTTCTGTCCGCAGTGTTGATTGCCGCAACAGCTGTCATCGCCCGAAAAAACTTTGCCGTTTCGGTGCCGTACCGAATCAAATCCTTTGCATTGCCTTGAACCAGTTTGGCGATTGCATCACTGTTCTGCCGATACTCACTGCATTCCGTATCAATATCGAGCAGAGAGGCATATATCTCAATTTTTGCCTTTATTTCACTTTCCCCGCAAAAAGTAATATCCGTCAGCGCACGGCAAACGGGAAACATGTTCTGCAAATCGGAAATCTTTTGATAGCCCTTGCCGCGCTTTGCATATAGATATTCGCAGAAAGCAAGGCTGTGTGCCGAATAAATTTCATCCTCTAAATTTAAGGAAAGAATTTCACGATTCGGCAAATTCTCCGGCATGGCAGTTCCCTCCAGCACCGTTTTCAGCGTCTCTGCGCTTTGTGCTGCATTGACCTGCGCCAAAACCTTTTCCGCCGTCGTTGCATCCACAAACAGTACTTCTTTATCATTTTCCGCATTATTTGCCACACCGCTGGCTCCTGCCCTGATCCGATAATATCCCGATACCGCTCCGTCCGCCAAGGCAATCTGTTCCGAAAAGCTTCCGTCTTTTTCACACATCACCTCGCGCACGGTATAAACATTCTGCAAAAAAGCCGCCTCATCCATCGAATCAAAATCAATGTCTTTGTTCTGTGCGGGCTTACAGACCATAATTACTATTTTACGTCTGCCCCACGCCGCCGGAGCGTTGCCCGTAACCGTAATCACACCGATTTCATTATCCGCGGCAGCGTCTATGGTCAGTTCCGATTCTGCCGCAATGCCGTGTACCGCCCAAAGCATCAGCGCAAAAAACAAAACGCACGCCATAACTCTACTTTTCATAATAAATAACCATTCCTTTCTGTCCCAAAAGTACAAATTACACTCTCGTCATCCCTTTATGGAGCCAATCATTACACCTTTGACAAAATACCGCTGCACAAAGGGATAAATAATGAGTACCGGAACAACCGAAACGACAATCAGAGAGTATTTTAACAGCTCGCTGAGTCCTTCCTTGGCCTCCATCAGCTCCGCATCCATAATCATATCACCGTTGACCTGATTTACAATCAAAATTTCACGCAGAATAATCTGAAGCGGAAACAGCTTTTTATTCGTCAGATACAAAAACGCATTAAAATAGTCATTCCAGTGTGCAATCGCGTAATAGAGCGTGATAACGGCGATAATCGCTTTGGAAAGCGGCAGCACCATGCGCACAAAAAAGACGAAATCGCTGCAGCCGTCAATCTGCGATGCCTCTAAAAGCTCGTTGGGAATATTAGAGCGAAAAAAAGTCCGCGTGATAATCATGTTATATACCGAAATTGCACCGGGAATTACCATAGCCCAAACAGTATTCAGCAGATGCAGATTAGACATCAGCATATAGGTCGGTATCATGCCGCCGGAAAATATCATCGTAAAGCTGAACAGCATCATAATCAGGTTGCCTCCGGGCATATCCCGGCGCGACAGCGGATATGCCGCGCAAACGGTAAGCGCAACATTGATGGCGGTGCCTAAAACAACATAAAAGACGGAATTGCAAAAGCTGCGCACGATGCTGCTGTTTTCAAATACAGCCTTATAACCCGCCAGACTGAAATCAACCGGCCAAAGATACACCTTGCCCGCCACCACGGCAGACGCAGAGGAGAACGAAGCTGCAAGCACATATAGAAGCGGCACGGCAATCAGCGCGAAAACAATCCACAAAATCACATTTACCACAAAGTAAAAGATTTGATCCTCGCGCGATTCTTTTACCCTTCGTGAATTTTTACCGATTACCATAAGCTTTCTTCGCCTACCTTTTTCGAAATTTTATTCACCGTGCAAATTAAAATAAGATTAATGACACTGTTAAACAAATCTACCGCCGTACCGTAAGAATAGTTGCCGTTAGAGCCAAGACCTATTTTATATACATAAGTGGAAATAACCTCACTGTAAGAAATATTAAAGCTGTTCTGCATAATTAACGTTTTTGTGTAGCCAACGCTCATAATCTGTCCGCAGCGCATAATCAGCAAGATAATCATGGTCGGATAAATCGTCGGCAGGTCAATATGTATCACACGCTGAAACCGTGAAGCGCCGTCTATCTGTGCCGCTTCGTGCAGTCCCGGGTCTGCGTTGGACAGTGCCGCAACATAAATAATGGAGCTCCAGCCCACATTCTGCCATACGCCCGACCAGACATACAGATGATAAAAGGCCGTCGGAATCCCCAAAATATTAGGTGCTTCCTTTCCAAACAGGCTTTTATACAGCGTTCCGTAGGTACCTACCAGCGGATTAAATAGCTGCCACATCATACCAACCAGCACGACCAAAGAAATAAAGTGCGGAAGATAGGTTACGGTCTGCACCAGCCGTTTAAACCCTTCACAGCGCACACAGTTCAGTGCAAGGGCAAAAATGACCGCAGCCGGAATACTGGTAATCAGGGAATAAAGCGACAGCACAAGCGTGTTTCTCAGCACCTGCGTAAACTGATAGCTTTTAAAAAACTTAATAAAATACTTCATGCCGACAAAATTACTGTCCCAGATGCCCTTAGCGGGACTGTAATCTTTGAAGGCAATTTGAATCCCGAACATAGGGACATAGTGGAATAAAATCAAATATGCAAGCGGAAGCAGCAGCAGGGCGTACAGCTGCCACGATTTTACCATACGCCGCCAAAGTCCGCTCCTTTTTTCAGCAACCGCCGAACTGATATTGGGTTTCATGATAACATCCTTTCACAAAGGTAAACTTTAACGATTGTCCCGGTCATATGCGGCCTGCGCGATGGCAAGCGCCTCGGAAAGACCGATGTTTTCCAGCTCGGCAAGATAGGAATCCCATTGCTCCTCCACGTCCTCATAGCCGGTGATAAACTTTGTAATCTGCTCCTCCATGTAAGTCTGAGCCGTTACCACGATTTCGTTATAGGTATCCAATTCCTCCTGTGTAAAGTTCAGACGTCCTATTGTTTTTTCCGGAATATAATCAATCAGCTTTTCCACCGTCTCTGCCTTTACTTTACGGGCAACGTCGTCATCTGCAACAATACCGGCTGCCACCTCATAAGTGCGGAAACCCAGATCAATGCCCCAGTTGGAAGACTGGATGCTCTGCGTATCCAAGAGCGGCTTAATGGTCGGTTGATAGCCCAGGCTTTCAAATAAAGAATGATCGTTTTCCGACGGCTCCAACCAGTCAACACCCTTTTCTCCCCAGTGCCCCCAAATCGTCATTTCTTCTTTACACATCAAATCTCCGATACGAAATGCCGCTTCCGGATTTTCACAGTTTGCCGTAATGGCATAGTATACGGAAGGAATCGACGGTGTATACCACACCCCCATGTTTTTGCCGCGTCCTGTCAGCGTTACCGCGGCAAAATCAGCGCGTCTCGGCGAGGATGCCGGTACCAGGCTCGGCGAAGCCCACACAAAGGAGCCAACTTTATTTTCTTCGGCAGCAAGCATAGTCTTTAGCTGCGCACGGTCGGAGGTGAAGGAAATCGGCGAAAAGGCTCCGTTCACACACAAATCGCGCAGATATTTTACGCCCTCTTTCCATTCCTCCGTTGTATACGCAAACCGCAGCTTGCCGTTTGCAGAAAGATTTAAGTTATCCGCTCCGACTTCAAAAGGAATGAACGCCTGAAGGATGGTCCACACCCCATATTTATAAGAATCATCCATCAGCGGAATTTCATCCTGCACGCCGTTATGGTTCAAATCCTTTCCGACAAACGCCATCAAAGCGTCACGATATTCCTCCAGCGTAACCGGAACATCCAAACCCACCTCGTCCAGCCACGGTTTGTAAATCCACGGCAAACGGACAAATTCATTCTGCAAGGTTTCGTTATAGGAAATAACGGTATAAATATTTCCGTCTGCAGAGGTGAGGTATTTCAGCAAATTCTTCTCTTTGGTTCTCTCCAGTGCTTCCTTGATGTAATAAGAGGAATGTTCATAATACTGATTCAGCGGAACAAGCATGCCGCTGGTTCCGTAAGCGGAGCACGAAGCAAGAGTCAGACCGGAGACGATAACATCGGGGATATCGCTTCCTCCCGAATTCATCATCAGGTTGATTTTTGTCTGAATATCCGCCGCCGGAACAACATCAAATTCCATATTGACATTTCCGTACTCCTCCAGCTTCTTTGTGTATGAATTTTCTTTATAATCCGCCACGTTGGCATGTTGTGCAACCATATACCGCAGAGTGACAGGTTCCTTGCAGATAGGAAATTCTCCCGGCGGATTCAAATTTTCATCCATTACATACGAAGAGTCGGCATCGTTCTTCACGGCAGTTTGGTTTTTGCCGCATCCCGTTGCCAGCATGGAAACGGATAACAGGCAGCACAATGTCAGTGCAATTTTTCTGCTATGTTTTCTGAAACAGCTCATTTCATTTTTCATATCGTTTCTCCTTTCTCGTTTGTGTTTATCATCTCATACGCCGCGGCAATTTTCAAGTTGAATATTCCGAAAACAGAGTGAATTTTCTTACCTCATGCCGTTTTTTATATCTCAATCAGACACGAAAATACCGTTCTGTAATTTTTTTCATGCTTTTTTCCGTTCATTCAACTTGTTACACGGAGCAGAATGTGATATACTGAATATGATTAACAGAAAGTAGGGTTTAGAGGTGAAGTAATTGAAGATAAAAAATCTTTCCGATAAAATGCTGCTCAAATATATGCTTCGCTACACTGTCTTTGTTTTATTTTTACTTGCGCTGATTGTTCCGATTTATCTGCAAAGTCTCTCTATGGTAAAGGAAAATCTTTCAGACCGCTTCCGTCAGGATATTAAAAGCGGAGCGCAGCTGCTTGAAAACGAAATTTCCATTCAGCGCACCATCGCTGAGCGCTTAAAGCTGAATTCCTCTATCCGCTCATTAAGTACGCAAACCTCTGTTTCGGATTCTTCGCAATACTACATACTCAGTCAAACCTACGCCTATTACAAAGACTTATTTGCCGGTCTTTCTTTAAATTCCAATTCTCTGCTGTTTTTCGAAAACAACGATATCGTATTTGAGCAAGACCGAATCTATGATAACGCCGCTCTTTTTTACGGACAAACCTGGAATTTTGAAAATTACAGCTACGAACAGCTGAAAAAGCTTTTGTTTTCCCGAACCTTTTACGGTGAGTTTGTGAACAATCTGAACTTTAACGGAACAGACAGCTACCGCAGCGGAAACATGGTATATGTTCTCACCTTTTCCACCGGCTCAAAGAGCACGGGCTGTGTACTGGTATCGGTGTACAAATCCGATTCCCTGCTGGAAAAATGCGGATTGGATAAACTGAAGGATACGGCGCAAATCAGCATCAGTAATTTAAACGGCACGCTTCTTTACAGCTCCGGCGAAGCTCGGAGAGGCGGTACAAATATTGAATATTCTTCGTCAAATCTTAACTTAAAATTTAACGTAAACATTCCCGACAGCTATTTCACCGCCCTAACCCGAAATGTACTGCGAACCATCTACCTGTACCTCGTTATGGCTGTTTTGATCGGTCTGTGTGCGGCAATCTTTTTTGCCTATCGCCAGGTCAAGCCGCTTGCAAGGCTGGTGGACTACGCCGGCGCCGCAGCACAGCCGACAGACATACACAAGGACAATGCCTATTCGGTCATTAAAAACAGCATCGACGTATTAAAACGCGAGCACAATGAAGCAAATCACAAGCTTGCCGACACCCTCTTTACGAACCTGATTATGAAGGGTCTTTCCGATGCAGAATATAAGCTTTTGGAGCAAAATATAGAGTTTGACGGATATTATCTGGTATTTTTAAGAAATAATGACGCAGAAAATTTTCACTGGATGGATGAAATCTTTTCTCAGCTTGAAACAAATCATATTCAAAGTCAGTATCGAACCGTTCTCAACGAAAAAAGCATTGTCATGCTGATGGAAGCTGATTTTGCCTACCTCGGCCGTTTGAAAAATTTGCTCTTTCAAATTATTACCGCAAAAAAATGGACGCTTAAGCTCGCCGTCAGCGGACCGAGAACCTCTCTGCATGAGGTCACGGGCGTGTACCGCCAGCTAAAGGATGTCATTCGTTATTTAGACAGCAGCTTTTTTATCTTTTTAGATGACCTTCAGGGCAGCAGCCAAACGGAGCTGCTGTATGAAATGGCCTCGCAGCACGAGCTGTATGAACACATCCGCAACGGAGACGCCCTGCTTGCAAATAAGATTGTATACGAGCAATGGTACAATCTTTCGGAAAATCCGCGTCTCAGCAACGACATTGAACAGCTTTTTTATTTGCAGAACACCCTTCTCGCGCAGGCCGCAAAAGACGCGGGCTATGACGGTTCTCTGCCGGAATTTGACCCCGATGCCTCCGTTTTGGAGCTTGCCTTTTTGATTACGGAGGGCATTGATGAGGTAATTGCATACATCAACGAAAACAAAAGATCCGTTGACCATCGAACAGAGGAAATTCTAAAATTTATCGAAAAGAATTACCGTGATTCACGGTTTTATATGCAGGATATCGCCGATCATTTTTCTCTTTCGCCAAAAACCATCGGTCAAATGGTAAAAAATATTACCGGCATGCGTTACTCCAACTACATCGGAAAGCTGCGCATTGAATATGCTGCAAAATTGCTGAGAGAAACCAATATCTCGATTAACGATGTTGCCGTTCAATCCGGATTTGATTCCTCCAATGCATTTTATAAGGCTTTCAAAAAAGCATATTATGTACCTCCGAGTCAGTACCGAAGCAATCGGAACTAAGGATAAATGGTTCCGCAAAAACCGCGTATTTTAGTCAGAGGTGTCATCCCCTCTGACAACTCCCCAATATTATGAATATATAATGTCTACTGAACAAATAAAAATCCGCATTATTGCTGACTTTTGAGGGAATATGTGGTATAATAAGTCCAAGGAAAAATGTCATAATTGGCAAAAA
>CASGBM010000015.1 GCA_949299615.1 uncultured Eubacteriales bacterium
CCATGGTCAAGAGACAGCGATACTACGACTCGTTAGATATAGCCGCATAAGTGTGTGAATGTTTGAGGAAAATGTGCCAACTATTATTGACAATATCACCTCCGAAAAATCGGAAAGGTTCTTTTTACAATTTTTTATCATGGTTTCAAAAACTGTTAGAAATTTATATTGTTTCGGAAATGGCTATTATTCAGTAGGCATTACATTAGGGTGATATAAAGACATTGTACCCATAGATATAGAGAAATTTATGCTTAGGCAGGAGCGATTTGCTTGGGCAAAGTATCTTGAAAAAAACATACCCAAAATTTTGCATGATGAACCCATTGCATTATATAGATATATTTTATTTTTTTGCGCGATCCATTTTAATTCGATAGCCATATGCACATGAGCTGCTGATAAGACCAAATGCCATGGCTATGGCTATGACTGTCCAAAGGGTATCCGAAGACCCGATTGCACCCGTTAACAATGAAGAAATCATTTGCATACCATACACACTGAGCAGCACCATGGCAGAAACAAGCAACGTGTTTTGAGAAAACTTTTTGCATAAATCATGCAGTCCCATTGGAATCACAGCACCACCTATCAGACCTGCCGCAAACATAACCGCACACATTTCATAAGCCGACCGCGCCAATACCGATGCGCCAAGCACCGCAGTTGTAATCAACATAGCGCGACTGATATAATTTTCGGTTTTCATAGGTAAAAATGGCACGGTAAATCGGGATATAACCGTTCCGACCCAAAACAAGGACACAGCAAACGCCCCCAATCTTTCGCTTCCAAACGTAAGTTTTACAAAACGTGCAATCCAAAAAACAATACAAATTTGGTGTGCCCCGTAAAAGGCAACACTGAAAAGAATAAAAAGATTTTGCGGTGTTAAAAATTTCTTTATATCGCTCATATTGAGCGAAGAACCATGCACATTTTGTACGGGTAACTTTGCCTTGGCCTTGCAGTATGAGGTTGCATTTAATAAAAACACCGCCAATGCAATAAATGAAAAAATACCCAAAATACAGTTCCATGCTACTTTTTTGCCTAAAAGAAATTGAATAAAAAGCGGACCGATCATACCGCCGATTCCAATTGCCGAGTGCAGCACGCCCATATAGCGTGAAGCATGTCTCCCTGAATGCATATCCGCCATTAGCGATGACGATACCGAGTCAATATTGCCGTACGCAGCGCCGATGCAAAAATAGCAAACGAGAAACACGAAAAACGGTGGCGCAAGGTATAACGCACCAAATGAAACCGCAACCGCTGCCAACCCGAGCATTAAAAGACGGCTTTTAGACAGCTTACCTTTTCCAAACAGCAAAAATAGCATGGCCAAAATCATACCCAAGCTTTGAAAAGCACTGATCGCCCCTTGGCTCAGGGAGGTAAGATGATAATATTCCGCGTAGTTGCTTAACAGGATTCCCTGCGTATTGTTACCGAATGAATACAGCATAACCGAAAAAATAACTGCAATTGTATACATATTCAAAACAAAAATTCCCCTCTATCATTATGAATCAAATTTACATATGGCATCACGTAAAAGCCTTCGGCTTCCGGCAAAAAGTCGGCGGAAACCGAAGGCTTGCAAGACCCTTTAAAGCGCCAGAATGGAAAGCCCTTGCCCATAAAGAGACGGAAAGATTTTTACACGTTTATATTCC
The DNA here is from genome assembly GCA_949299615.1 of uncultured Eubacteriales bacterium. Classification (GTDB taxonomy): domain Bacteria; phylum Bacillota; class Clostridia; order UBA1381; family UBA9506; genus RGIG1666. The sequence goes on from CASGBM010000015.1 coordinate 1,686, forward strand.
TCGGCCAATGCCAAAACCGGTGTGCCGGTGGATACACCGCCGACCGTTCCGTCCGGCTCTATTGCGTCAATTACGGCATCAGTCGCGCGTTCGGCACACAAAAGAGCCGTCTGGTCGACCAACCCTGTGCGCACCGCCAAACGAATCCCGGCCGCAATGCCAGCCGTTGCTGAAATTTCAACATAGGAGCTTGCATCATCCAAAACCGTACCAAATCCTCCGTTTTCTCTTTGCACTTTTTCCAGTGCATGAATCTGAGCCGTCAGATTGCCCTTTATCTCTTCATATTCCGCAAAATCAGATGCTTCGCTTAAAATAGCCGCCGTGGCATATACAATCCAGGCATTGGCTCTGCCCCACTTGACTGCGCTCATATGATCCTTGGTCGCACCGTTGTAGCCGTGATAATACAAACCGTCCTCACTTCGTAAAACCTTGTGATGCAAAACCATTTGCCGAACGGCAAAGTCTATGTATTTCTGTTCATCAGTCAGTTTACCAAATGAAACCAAAAACATGCAAGCCATAAATAAAGTATCCGCCCACATCTGCTCTGCAAAACCAGGCACTGGCTCGGTCACTGTGTGCTCCAAGCCGCCAATGGATGTAAGAGGCGCCTCGCATATAATATAATTCGCTATTTTGCGGCACACCTCTACATATGCTTCATTCGGACGCACCGCACACATAGAACATACCGTCAAAAGCGGCGCGGTAGAGTTCACCGTTTTGTTGCCAAACGCTTCATCAATATGCCTTTTCATCCAGCCCTCTAAAAAATTTAAATACTTTTCATCGCCGGTCTTTTGATAGGCACTAAAAATACCATAAAGTCCAACCCCTGGTGCCCAGTCGAAACATTCAATGTTCATGCCCCAGTCGGTTGCACCGGGTTGTATCATACGGTCGGCAACCAGCCTTACATATTTTTCATGCACTGGTTATCTCAGCTCCTTTACCAGATACTCATAGCTTTCCTTTGCCAATGTAACCGTATCTTTAAAACTATAACCGCCCTCGGTCTCCACAGATACAGCACCGTTATAGTTGTGATTCTTTAAAATGCCCAAGCATTCCTTCAGCTTTACATTGCCCCGACCCAGCGCCACGCACTGCTGTTCATCATTCATATCCTTCGCGTGGAAATGCACCACCTTATCCATGACCGCTTCCAGCACCGCTGCTTCATCTTCCCGGTTGCCTGCGCTTTTCCATGCGGATTTTCCATGACTGCTTTCCACATAGCCGGCGCGGTAGATGTTTGCCGCATCGTAATTAATGCCCAGCCTCGGCGAGTCCGAAAGCGACATAATCCGCTTCAGTCCGTCAAGACTCAGCGAAAAACTACCGTGCGGTTCAATGGCAAGCTGCGTAGAAAACTGCGCCGTAGCATCTAAAATGCCGCTCAATTTATCGCCTAATATTTTGTAAGCTTCCTCATCCGCCAAGCTGTCATCTTTAAAGCCGTCCCCGGTATTCACAACCGGAATACCGGCCGCCGATGCCCACTCAATGGCACGAATTGCAGAAGAAACACCATCTTCATTTGCAATTAAATTACCATTCGGCATCCATAACGCCGTTACTTTTTTAAAACCGTAGCTCTTCGCAAGCTCTGCAAATTGTACGGGGTCCGTCGAAAAAATATCAACATGCTGGCACCACGGCCCTACGCCCTGCGTCTCCGTATATTCGAAACCAATGCTCCGAATCGCGTCAAACGCACGCTCCAATTCAAACTCTCTAAATAATACTGTACTGCATCCTATCTCCATAATATTGTGTCATCCCTTTCCCAAAGTCCCGCCGGTTTTTCACAGCGTGTTGTAATTTCTTTTCTTGTCCCTGCTGCCGCCGCTTCTTCAAACGAAAGCATAACATCGGTAACATGGTTTGCCAGTTCAATCCCTGCACGATGATTTTCGCCGGTTTTAAGGCACAGCGCAATATCAGCAACCGCCGCGCCTCTCATATAATTTGCATATTCATTCAGTTGCGGGCAAACCTCCCACTCGTTGTTGCCATATCTTGTCATGAGCACATCGCCATAGTAAAAATTTGGATCAGGCAATACCAGTGTACCCTTGGCACCGTAAATTTCTATGTAAGGCATTTTAGATTTCCATATATCAAACGAATTGATCAGGGTTCCGATTGCTCCGTTTTCAAATTGCATAACGCCCGAAACAAATGTGGGAATTTCTACCTCTATTTTTTCACCCCGTCTCGGCGGTACTTTAATTGTTCTTGTGTCAAACGTAATTCTCGCCTCGGCAGATACACTTTTAATGCACCCAATAATGCTGACCAGTGTATTCAGATAGTAAGCGCCCATATCCAGCATAGGGCCTGCACCCTTTTTGTAGAAAAAGTCTGGATCAGGCCGCCAAAATTCGTTGCCGCGCATCGGGCACATTGCCGTAACGCCGACAATTTCGCCAATCCAGCCGTCCTCAACCATTTTCTTTGCAGTCTGCATTGGCGCGCTCATAAAGGTATCCGGCGCACAACCCACGCGCAGACCCTTTTCCTTCGCCTTATCCATAATTTTTTTTACGCCTTCTCTGGTCACGGCAAGTGGTTTTTCCGAATATACGTGTTTGCCTGCCTCCAAACATTTAAGCGTCAATTCTTCATGAATCATCGGCACCGTAATGTTAATGACCAAATCAACCTCGTCATCCTTTAAAAGCTCTTCGGGCGTATAGGCCTTGGGAATATCATATTCCAAAGCCTTACTTTTTGCACGTTCCATAATAACATCTGCGCACGAAACAATTTCGAATTCATCATAAAAGACTTCCTTAGCGCCTTTTAAATACGCATCACTGATAGCTCCGCAGCCTAATAATCCTACTTTCAGTTTACTCATTGTCCTTCTACTCCTTTGGTATGTTAGTTTTATATTTTCCGGGTGTAACACCCTCTAGTTTGGAAAACGCACGCATAAAGGTTCGTTTTGAAGTAAAACCTACCTTTTCCACAATCATATCTATTGTATCGTCTGTTTGCAAAAGCAGCGCTTTTGCTTTCTCAACACGCAGCCTTTGTATATAGTTTGGCAACGATTCACCAACTTCCTTTTTAAAGACCATAGACAAATAATAAGGAGACGCGTTTACATGCTCGCCAATCATCACAATACTTAAGTTGCTGTTTGCCAATTCACTGCCGACAAAACGTTTTGCTTCTTTTATCATTTTTCGTTTTAGGGTATCTGCCTTCGGAGCGTTATTTTCTTCTGGCATCAGGGGCTTATCACGGCATATCTCCTGCAACCACCCTAAATAACACACCTCAAAGCCGTCTGACTCGTCACTTCGCAAAATACTTTTAATTCCTGTTGAATAGTCATCATACAAATTTTCATCATTTTGCTGTTCTCTAGCTTCATAAATACACGAAAGCATAATGCCCGTCAAATCGGTTGCAATCCGTTGCATAGCCGCCGGATTGCCGGACTGTTCACTTCCGGATAAAAGGTTATGCACAATGGCAGAAGCATTTTCAAAGTCCCCGACCGAAATCATTTGTTTCAACAGTCGTTCCTGTCCTAGGCCAACCTTTTCTTTATGAAAGCTGTCCTGAAAATCGGCATAGAACAAAACATTGTTTTTTAATATAAATGCCTTGTATTTCAGCATTTGTCGTGCTTCTTCATATGCCTGATTAATTTCGGACACATGCTCGTGCAGTGCTGATACAACGGCCGAATAGCTAAATCCAAAATTTTCTCTTATAAATGTTTTGCCACGCCGAATAATCTCCTCCACTCTTTTATCCCATTCCTTCAAGCAGTCATGCTCCACCGAAATAAGGCCCACACAGTTTAAGCTATGATAGTCAATCAGCGTGCAACCAAGCTCATCACAAAAAATCTCCTCTAAAATATTCTTCATAATAAACTGCATTTCTTCATTCCTCTTAAAGTTATCAATTTCCTGCTCCGGATAATACATATCCCTGTCAAAAATCTCAAAAATCACGCAGATAAAAAACGGAGATTCAAACTCTGTTCCCAGCATTTGATTCACTTCGTGCAAACGGTGTATGCCGCTGCTTGCTCCCTCCAAAAGCATTTCAAAATTTTTGTGTCTGCGCACTACATCCTTTCGCCTCGATACACTCATAAGTTGGCTTTTTGCTGCAATAAAATCGGCAATGGTTTCGCGCAGAACCTCGTATTCGTTAAAATTAGAATCAGATGAAACAAAGTTTTCACACATACTGACCAAACTACTGATGGGTTTGTAGTTTTTAAGCGCCAAAAGGATAACCATTAAAACACCAAACAACAAGCAACACATTACATTAAGAAAAGCAAAACGCCGAATGATTTGTATTTTTTGACGGTAAATACCGTTGGGAACAACAGAAACAATCGTCCAACCGGAAGTCTTTGAATAACTGGTAAATACAATATCATCCTTTTGTTTTGTCATGTAATTCTCGGCACCATCAAAATTGACGGCATACGGCAGCTCATCCTCCTCTTCCGTCGATGCGATCACCTTGCGTTCCGCGCTTACAATGTAAATTTTTCCACCGTTTTGCTGCTTATAATAATCAATAGTGGTGGCAAAAAGCGGTTGCCTGATGCGGATAACGACACTGCAATTCACATCTCGACCTTTATCCTCCTGTCCCTGATATATAAAATCAATGTATCGTCTGCCGTCTGAGCATTCCGTCAGAAGATATTTAAAATATTGATATTCCCCCATTGCATTCTTCCATGCCTGCTCCGTTACGGAGGAATCTCCGTAATAATCGGCATATATCCTGTCCCGATTGCCAAAGTTGCTCTTACCAATGCCAAAATCACGTTTGTTAAAGTAAATATAAATGTTTTCTATGTTACCAATATATCCTATATTTCCACCGTTATAATCTGTTAAAATATATTGATTTAATTTCTGTGCAATTTTAATATTATTTAAAATGTCATCAGTCGTCGTTTTACCTTTTATCACACGGTTAATGTCTTCATCCACGCTAATTGTCGCAGCGGTTTTATAAATGGAGTTTAAAGACGCTTCTATAGATTTGTTCATTTGTTCCATCAGCATAACGTTTCTGCTACTGATTTCCTTCTCAAACACCCCTTGCAGTGCACGGGTCATCATAACACTGCCAATCAGCGGGATCATTAAAATAAAAAGATAGGAAACCACCCAAATAAAAAGCGTTTTCTTCTTCATTCTTCCGCTCAGCTTCAGTTTGCGCCATGATTTCACGTTAAATCCCTCCGTTTACATGGATACCGACTAATATTTTACCAAAACAAGCCCTTTAATATAATCCATTCTTCTGTAAATATAAACCATATTGCAGCCATCATATTCAATTGAACCATCGGAAGCAATATTTTTGTTTGGTATCACATCACTCAGCTTGCCGGCAGATACCTTTTTGTTGCGGCAGTCAAAAATGTAAACGGGTGGTGTGCTGTTAATCGGATGAGCCGTCAGGGTCGGTGTGCCATCGGAAAGCGTAATTGTGGAAACTGCCGAAAGGGATTTCCCATACAAATAGCCGAAAACCGAGACAAATTCGCCGCCGATAAGATGGTCGCCGCCGATAAAGGTATTCGGTTTATCGGCAAGCGAAACAATTCTTTGGGTGTCGGTAATGCGGTTTTTGTAGTCTAAGGAGATTCGTAAAAGGTCGCCCTGCTTGACATCAGACGGCAAAACGCCGCTTTCTTTCTCCATAAAGTTAACATAATTCCCATCGTAGCAGCCATACACTCGTGTGCCCGGAACACCGTCATCATCCAATGCCTTTGCAATTCTGTCCACCAAAAGAAAGCTATCTGTATAGTCGTCCGTTTTATTGCCTGATTCAACAACACATATTTTAGCCGACAGCGTTGCATCCGCATCATACAACTTTACATGATAAGTACTGCCGTCCGTAAATTGTGAAATTTTGCCGATTGAAAATGCTTCCTCGTCCGATATACTGTCGGCAGGCGGAATGTTCATAATGACGGTATTATTCGATATGGTGTAGGTACCGTCAAAGCTTGCGCCACCCTTTTTATAAAAAGCGTCCGTCTTATCGTAATCCAGGCTGAAATCGTTTTTATTGTAACCATACAAGCCGCTTGATTTTGCCGTTTCAAGTCGGTTAACTGAGCCGACTTCATTAAATCGACACTTAACCAGCTGCGGCAAAAAAACTTTTGTTCCATCCGCTTTCGTTTGATAGAGACCGTCATACTCATATAAATCCTTACCCGAATAACCTTTGGTGCCGTCAATCTCTATTTTTTGGGCGGTAACCGCCGTAACAAACGTACCGTTGGGCATAAAAAGTCGCAGCAATGTGTGCGATTCATCCAAAACGCTCTCCGGCTTACCCACTTTTGTCAGCACGGCATAGCTGTCGCCCTGCGCCGCCTGAACATCGGCAACCTGGCCAAAGGCATCTAAAAATACCTTACAGACAGAGCCTATAACAAAAATGTCCCTGTCGGTCATGCCGTTGTCAATGGCCGCCGCAAAATCAAAGGACAACCGATAGTTATCATCGCCAATCATAAGCTCCGTATCTTTCGTTGTGGCAACGTGCGAAACAGCATTTAAAACGCCGGAGACACTTTGCCGTGTCAGGCGCAAAATAATCAGCTTGTTGTCCCTTGAAGGCTCGCAGGATAAAATATCCCCTGCGTTTATGACGCCTATACCTGTAAAATCGGCACAAATAACCGTGCCAAAATCCTCCAGTCTCATTTCTGTTTCGTATTTGTTGTAAACAATGCGATTCACTTCATCAACCGCCGCCACCACCAGATTTTTCACGCTATGAACCGAGATAACATCATAGCTGCCATCCGCATCATTGTCTATCAGCTCCAGGCTGCCGTAGTGTAACTTAAAATCACTGTTTAATGCCTCAGGATATGCAATGCCGTTCCACAAAATATCTGCGTAGCGTGACAATGTAACCGTTTTTCTGTCGCCGTCCTCCTCAAAATACGAAACGTGTGAACCAAGCTTTGCTTCAGAAAAATCATCATACGCAATGTGCAAAACATCGTTTCGGTCGGTCGGGTGGATATATACAATTTCCCTTTCGGTGCCACGGTCACGATAATAAATCTCCGTTTCCATGCCTAGATATCTATAGTCCTGCTCCGAAGCCTTTTGATAAACTATATCATCAACAACAAGCTGCCCATCACCGACAGCACTGGCCTTTGATAAGGCTGTGTACCCGTTGTCCGATACTTTTCCGCTGACTTTATATATATCCCGATACTGCGAAAGCAACGTTTTGCGATTCTCAGAATGAACGACATACCCCTCCTCCGAAACGAAGCCGACCTCAGCAATGGCTGTATCCAGTGCATTTTCAAAAAGCTTAAAGGCATTTTCTATGGATAATGGCTTGTCCGCTTCTGCAGTAAGGCCCTTCGTCAGCCGTATCTTTGCTCCCACCGCCATAACTGTACCCGCGCCGCCGCCAAATCGTTCCACATAAGTTTGATACCCCATGGCACTTAACAACACCTTTACAGCATCTGCATACAAAATAGCCGTATCCGGCTGAAACTGATAGGGATTAACACCTTCCATTAAGCCGCAGTCTTTTAGTGCATACACCGCAAACGCATATGGGCTGTCTGCCTTTACATCCAGATAGGGATTGTCTATCGAGTTCGTTTTTGTCAGCCGAATCCCCATCAAGCCGGCCAGCATATCGGCAAATCGTCCTCTCAAAAGATAATCGCTTTGTGTTTCCTTTAAATTTGGATTCCATATGTCGAGTGCTGCAAACATGTCTGTTTGCGGCAACGCTTCAGATGTGCTCTCCGCTTCCTCCTTTGCAAAAGGCCATACCGTTACTGTCGTAATGATTAGAAAACACAAAAAAGCTCCGACAATTTTTTGAAATCTATGCTTCACAATAAAACTCCCCTCTAAATCATTCATGTGGTTTTAAAAGAGTTTCTATACCACAATTACCCTTTTAAAGCTCCAACCATTACACCCTTAACAAAATACTTTTGCAAAAACGGATATACAGTCAAAATCGGAACCGTTGCCACAACAATTACCGCATATTTAATCGTTTCCGCAATTTTCATGCTGTCCTCAACATTGCCTGCCCCCTGCAACATGTTTTGCGAATCGTTCTGAAGCAAAATTTCACGCAAAACCAGCTGAAGCGGATACAGTGATTTATCATTCAAATAAATCGCCGCGTTAAACCACGAATTCCAGTGTCCTACACCATAAAAAAGCACCATAACCGCCACAATTGCCTTTGAAAGAGGCAAAATAACATAAAATAGCTTTCTGAAATGTCCCGCTCCGTCTATAGTGGCTGCCTCATCCAGACTAATCGGCAAGGCAGTAAAGGAGGTACGCATAATAATCAAATTATAGGTGCTGATGGCACTTGGCAAAATCAGCGCCCACAGGGTGTTTGTCAAATGAAGATTTTGCACCGTTAAGTAAGTCGGGATCATGCCACCGGAAAAGAACATTGTAAACACAATGATTCCCATAACGGCATTCTTAACCACAATATCTCTACGAGATAAAAAATACGCGCCAAAAACGGTTAGAATAATGTTTAATGATACACCGACCACAACAATAAATATGGTATTTAAGTAGCCAATGCCAATCATTGGGTTTTTTAATACCGCAGCATAAGAATCCAAACAAAACCCAAGCGGTTTATATAAAAAACCCGTATACTGCGCAAACAAATTGGAATCACTTAAGGATACGAACACCACATACAACATAGGATACAAGCATATCACAATCATAAACAGCATAAACACAGAATTTATAACCACAAACAGCTTGCGCCAGATCGTTTCATGCATACTATTTCCCCCCTACCACAAGCTTGTTTCCGTTAATTTTCTGCTAATCAGGTTGGCGCCCACAAGAAAGATAACATTCACAAGCGAGTTAAACAATCCAACCGCCGTGGCATATCCGAAATCGCTCTCAACCAACCCTTTTCTGTATACAAACGTGGAAATAACGTCTGCCGTTTTAAAAATGGTTGGATTGTAAAGCAAAATAATTTTTTCATAGCCCACGCCTAAAATACTGCCCAGTCTTAAAATAAGCATAATCATGATGGTTGGCATAATGCCGGGCAGAGTTACGGTAAAAACCTGTCTGATTCTTCCACCACCATCCAGCGTGCAGGCCTCGTAAAGTTCGGAATCCACATTTGTCAATGCCGCAAAATAAACAATAGACCCCCAGCCCACACCTTGCCAAATATCCGAAATGATATAAATTGGAACAAACGCATTTGCATTCATCAAAAGCGTGCTGCGCGTGCCTCCGAAAAATTCTACTATGTAATTCACTATGCCATCCTGTGCCGTAAAGTTTTTAATCATGCCGCAAATGACAACCAAAGAGATAAAGTGCGGCAGATATGTAATGGTTTGCACGGTTCTTAAAAACCATTTATGCTTCACTTCGTTTAACAAAAGCGCTAAAATAATCGGCGCTGGAAAACCAAAAAGAATACTGCACAAGCTGATAGTCAGTGTATTTTTTAAAACTCTTCCAAAATACATGCTGGAAAAAAAACTTTTAAAGTTTGCCAATCCAACCCACGGACTTCCTAAAATCCCTGTTGAGATATCATAGTCTTTAAATGCTATTATTACGCCATACATTGGTGAATAAGCAAAGACAATATAAAATAGTAAAACAGGAATTATCATTATATAGGCCGCGCGGTTTACCTTTAAATCGCTTGCAAAACGAGCCGCAAAGGAGCCTTTGCCCCCGGAAACATATGTATTTTTCTGTATTTTGTTTTTCATATTCGATTACCATTCCCTTGATTATTGCCAGAGCCCAGGCAAAAGTTTTGTTCAATCAGCCCGGTCTCTGGCTTTGCAAAAATGTCAGCGCGTTAAAAATCTGTCATATGCCGCCTGATAAATGCTGATTGCCTTGTCAATATTCATATCGTGTAGAGTTTTCACAAAGGTATCATATTCCGAAACGGGTGTTTTGTCAAGCATAAAGTTTGTGATACTTTCTGCTACATATGTATTAATCTCTGTCATAATCCCGGAAAACTCACTGCTTTCCTCTTTAGTAAGCGTAATCTGCGGAATGGCATGGCTACCGTAATCATTTTGGGACCAAACCTCAAGTGCTTCTTTTTGGCGCGGTAAATGATAATACTGTTCAATATATCTTTCATCCTGCACAAACGGTCCTTCAACGGTAGAACGTGCATAGGTTGTCAATATCTGTGCCATAGCCATGCCATCCGGGTTATCCGTAATTAATTTTGTAAAGGTCGGATACCCATCCTTCATTTCATAGCTTTCACCTTCAATACCGAAATTATTCAGCATATACCCATCCTCTGAGTATGCATAATCCAAATACCGCACGGCTATTTCCGGTTGAGCGCATTTTGTCGTAACCGCTGCCGCGCTGACGGGTGAGTAAGGCAGCTGCCTTGAACTGTATGTTGATTTTTCACCCTTTTTAAGAACCGGAAACGGTACCGGTACTAAATCATATGTCGGCTCCGATGCCTGCTTAGTCTTTAAAAACGTGCCGAGCTGACCGCCGCCCGCTCCGAAGCTTACACCAGCAGAACCGTTTAATATTTTTGCATTCATGGTGTTAAAGTCCATAATCGGGAAGTTTTCATCAATATATCCTTTGCCTACCCACTCGCTTATTTTTTGTAAAAATTGCTTGTAGCCGTCCTCCAAAGCGCCGTATTTTACCTTGCCATTGTCCACATAAAAGCCCTCGGCCGTATGATAAGCACCTGTAAAATATTTCAACGAGTCCATCTGAACAGCAATCGGATATTCCACACCGGGACGAGCCTTAAACTTCTCTAAAACAGCATCCCAATCTTCAATGGTCTCCGGGGCACTCAGTCCTGCCTCCTGTAACCAGTCCGCTCTTAGAAAAAAGCCCGATGTGTTAAGCAACTTTTCCGAAGCACGAACCATCGGAAAAACATAATAGTTTTTTGCATCCGTCATAACAGACTTAGCGATGTCTTCGTGCTCATTTAAATATGCCTTAAAATTAGGAGCATAATCATCAATGTAGTCATTCAGCTTATAAATCACATTTTTAGAAATTGAGCCGTCGGGGTCACGTTTTAGCCAGTTTGTTTCAACAATATCCGGAAGATTTTGTGAAGCAATCAAAAGATTCAACTGCTCCGTTTCGTTTCCCTGTGCAGGATGAATATACTCTATCTGCACACCGGTACGCTTCATAGACTCCTGTGCAAATTTTGTTTCACCGTAATTGGAAACAATCGTCGAAATGTTGCTCGGCATTTTTACATAGTACGTAAGCTTTACATCCGTATCCATAGGATATGTAATGGTTCCCTTGGGGTAACTGCCGGTATCACTGCTTCGTACAGACTGTCCGTTTCCGCAACCGGCAACGCAGGCCATCATTGCAACAGACATCAGCAAGGAAATTGTCTTTTTCATCATAGTATCCCAACCTTTCAATCCATTTTTTCTGTCTTTTTCAGCACAATTATAACATTCGTTTTTTTCTCTCGTCAATTGTCAGATTTTGTGTCCACAAACACAAGATAACACCGAAAGGTGCGCCGGTACAGGTTTTTCGGCGTTTTTCTCTTCAAAACTTGTCACCGTTTGCGAAGACTTTCAGTCCTCTATTTTCGCTTCGCGTATAATTCGAGCATCCGTAAACACATCCGTCTCATCTGTGCTTGTGGTGGAAAATTCTGAAACCACCGCGCCGTTTTCTCCAGCCTGAAACCAATGTAGCATTTCCGGATAAATGGTATATTGCTGTCCTGGCCCCAAAACAATCTCATGAAAAACTGTCACATCCGTTTCGGGCAGGCGGGCATGAATATCCTTCCTGCTGCCATCACCGCTTACATATAAATATACCTTTCCGAATCGGCAACGGAAGGTTTCCTCCTTGCCTTCGTGCAATGCAGACGGAACATGCTTGTGTTCCGGACAGGTCTGATGAGGAAATAATACCATTTCCTTTGCACAAACACGATCCGTATTAATATATACACAAAGCTGCAGCCCTATTTGCTCCAATTGATTTAAGCCAAAGTCCGCCACTTCAATCGCTTCCTCCGGCCTAACCACAATACCTGCCTTTTGAAAAAAATCCCGTGTTTTCTTCGCCATCTCTTCATAAATTGCTCGTTTCATAACATCCCATTCTTTTTTTTATTTTTTTCGGCTAGTTCTTAATAATTACATCATACAACGACATAACATGAACATCGTTCTCGTCGTAAGCACCTTCTGCGGTTATCGTTACACTCTTTCCATTTGCCAAATGAAAATAATTTTCAGACAAATTCACATCGCCAACGCTGACGAATACATACATAGCAAGCGTGCGAGCCATCAGGGTAATCCACGTTTTTCCATCCCTTTGCTCTGTATGCACTCGAATGTGCGGATCGGAAAGCTTCATGTTTTTCGGTCTTTCAAACGTAAGCAGTTTTTCTCCCATAATGTCCCCCGCTTCGTTTTTCAGGACGGCATAAAGGTAACGGCTATCCTCAAAACCCTTTATTTTGTCTGTCATATGCAAAACCGAAATATCCTTTGAGCTAAGTGCCGCAACCTCTGCCACAGATTCATAAACATCCAGCACCTGAAAATTTTCGCCATATAAGGTAACGCCTATCGTTCCGGAAAATGCTTCTCTCGTTTCGTTTGAAACATTCACCGTCACGTCGCTATTATATAAATGCAGCGACAGCAAAACAGGTGCAAATATCTGACTGCTGATATAGTAAAGCGCTTTATATCGGCCGCAGTAATCAACCGATGACCACGAAATTGTCGGCCACGAATCATTGAGTTGCCAGTAAATCATGCCCATAAACACACCGCGCATGCGCCTTGCATGCTCCACCTGGTAAGCAATCACATCTGCCTGGCGTAGCTGAGACAAATAACAGATTTCTTCAATGTTTGACGGATACGGATAATAATCCGCAAGCTTTGACATAATCATGGCCGCGCCGTTTTTGCATTTGTGGTGCGATGCAATGGTTTTAGAATAAAAATTCAGCTCCTTTGCATCCGTAATATATTTTTTCAAGGTCTCCGGCGCAGGCAAAGCTTCAAACCCAAACTCCGAACAAAAACGTATTTGCTGCGTACGGAAAACCTCCATATTCCGCCCGTGGAACCATGTTTCCCAATAGTGCGCATCGCCTCGCTCGTAAGTGTTGGTATCATGAAAACCACCGCCTGCCGATGGCGAGGAAGGCCAATAAAAAACATCGGGTGCATACTGTTCGCACAAATCGGGCAGCAGTTGTTCAAACAATTGCAAATATTCCATTTTGGCCCCTTCACTGCTGATCGGAAACCACAAAAATGCGCCCTCAATTTCGTTGTTGCCGCAAAAAAGTGCCAAAGATGCATGGTTGCGATACCGTTTGATTATTTGTTTTGCCTCTTCACGTACGCTTTTTTCATAAGCCGTGCTCAGATGGACACTTTGACACGCAAACATGAAATCCTGCCAGATTAAAATACCGCACTTATCACATTCTTCGTAAAAATATTCACTGTAATAATAACCGCCGCCCCAAATACGCACACAGTTAAAACGGGCCTGTACCGCATCATCAATTACTCGTTTTTCCCTTTCACGGGTTACTAGCGGCAAAATATTATCAACGGGAATCAAGTTTGCGCCCATGGCAAAGATTTTAACGCCGTTTACCATAAAGCAAAATTCTTCGCCCACCATGTCTTTATCGCGACTGATTTTCATATCGCGCAAACCAATCTGCTGTGTTATTTCATATCGGCCACACCTTGCATCCTCCACTAAAACCGTCAGTGTATATAAATGCTGTTCGCCGTAACCCCTCGGCCACCACAGTTTCGGCTGTTCCACCGTCAGCACAGCCAACTTGTTCACAATCGTCTGTTCAATACATGTGTTACCATCTGTAAGCCTTGCCTGCGCCTTTGCGTTGTCAGGCATGTTTTCAAAAACAATTTCCAGCCGCACATGGTTATCCTTGTGAAACTGACGAACAAGAATATCACGCTTGTCTTTCACATGTTTATTTTGAAGATAAACTTTACCCTGTATGCCCATATCCGGCAGCTGCGGACCCCAGTCCCAGCCAAAAGCGTAATTTGGCTTTCGGATGTGCGCCATGCCTTCAATACAGTCCGGTTGTGCAATTAGGCTCCACTTGTTTTGCCTTTCCGTAATATAGCGAATCGGCGAATGACAATACACCCTGACCATATTTTCACCCGGATGCGCCGCGCCCTCCAAATCAAACCGATATTCCACGTGCATATTGTCCGTTTTACCAAGCAAAACATCATTTACATACACATCACAAATCGTATCTAGCGATTGGAAAACTATCACCATATCCTTTGTTTCCTCTAAGGTAAAGCTTGCCGTAAATTCGCAGTCATCCTTGCACAAATCTCTTATTTTCGCCTCGTTCCTGTCCTGATATGGATGTGGTATCAGTTTGTACTCCAGCAAAATTGAATACAGCGAGCAAGGTGTTTGTGCCGCAAGCGGCGGATTGTCCCTATATTGCAATTTCCAATTGGTAATCTCCGACATCTCTTTTTTCTTCCCTTTCATCATTTACTGTATTTTTTCAATTGTCACATTCTGTATATATAAGCCGTCGTCCTCCGTTTGTGTACCGATACGCATATCTGCCTTGTAAGAACCCTGTGCCTGGCGGAATGATGCATCATCTAAAATAAAGGAAACGTCCTTCCAAGTATTGCTGCCTGTTTTTTGTAAAACAGTTTTTGACTTATAATCGCGCGGAATACCTTCCGCTACACCCGTATCACCGGAATTGTACTGCAGAATAATGTTCCCTGCGTTATCGTCATAATACCGAAGTGAAATTTTCACCTTAGAATAATCGGACGGAATCACAGCCGGATCAACTGTCAGATAAAACCATTTTCCCTTTGCCGCATAACGGCAGTCCTCACCGTCTGCTTGCGCCGCCGTTGTGACCCCGTCGGAGGTTGCTCCAGCAGGTGGCAGCCACAGCTGCAGGCCGTTAAATGCGAGCGTCCCAAAATCTGCACTGACAGAGTTTTGTTGCGGCTCCTCCGGCTCACCCGGTTCATCAGCGCCCGCATCGTACAAATTGCTGCCAATCACCGCCACATTACGCACATACAGCGTTTCACCTGCGCTGATGCCAATTCGGAACCCGGCGTATTGCAACGCCGCCGGATTCGTAAACTTCGCATCATCTACCGAAACAACAGCTGTTTTCCATGTTTTGGTGTCTGTCAATTGCGCAACCGTAACCGCTTTGGCTATGCTTGATTCTGCATTATATTGAAGCTGCACAGTTCCGTTGCCGATGTCATAATACCGAATACGAAACGTCACATTCTTTTGCTCTGTCGGCAACTTGTTTAAATCAACCTTAAAATACAGCATACCCTGTCTGGTCGTATTATTATAGGGAATCGGCCCTGCCGCACGGCAATTCACCTCCCCTATAACCGTATCCGTCGTGTAAGAGTCACTTCCCATATTGGTGGCGTTATCCACAAATCCCAGACCGTCCTCTTTTTCTACCGAATCAAACCGATATTGAAGCATCTTTTTTGTACTTGCACAAATCTCTGCCTTTTGCGACTCCAAGCCCTCTGCATCTACAGCTGAAACAGCATAGGTATAAGCTGTGTCTTCTTCTAAGTTGCGAATCGTACAGTGTAAACTATTTTGAATCGTTTGCAGTAACACATCCCCATCATAAACGCGATACTCCGTGATTACCTCATCCCCAGAACTCTCCGACCAGAATAGTTCCAGCGCATTGACCTTTGCCTCTGCCTGTATATTCTTCGGCATGGCAGGCGGCGCACACTTTTGCGTTTTTCTGTCAGTCAGCGAATCCCAAATATAATATGTCAATGCGTTGTCCTGTAAATTATACACATGAATTTTTGCACTGATGTGACAGGCGCCATCTGAAGCAGTGGACGCGATTTCTCGGATATATCCCGTTGTTTTGTTTTTCAGGACTGCAATCAGCACAGCCTTTTTTGTCACCTCAGCATGTACGGTAATCATGCCCTCCTCTGCCGAAGGAATCACCATCTCGCCGCCGTCTGTTTCCTTGGTAAGATATACCTTGGGGGATGCAGCAAAAATACGCGGACAATACAGTAAACTTATGCAGAATACAAGCAATACCATCACGCATTTGATTTCTTTTTTAATGTTCACGTTCAACACCCTTCCATAGTTAAGGTTTATATGCGCAGCCGTTTTTAAATTTTTAGCAAACCGTATATAATTTTGGCTGCCTCAGCTCGCGTAACCGGCCGGAGTGGCTGAAAATCGCCGCTTGGAAAACCGTCTACAATGCCTGCGTTCTGCAAAGCCGCCACACTGTCCGTTGCGTAACCCGCTATCTGCATTGAATCAGAAAACACTTTTCTTTCACGGTTGCCCGCAAGCTGTATAGATTTTTTCCGACAAACACGATCTGCAATCACGCACACATCCTGTCGGCTGATAGGATCCGCCGCGCCAACCGTTCCGTCATCACGTCCGTAAATTATATCGTTTTCGTAAGCGCTTGCCAAATATGGATAACACCAGCTGTCTTTTGCCGCATCGTTAAATTCACATTGCGCATTTTCGTCATATAATTCAAATGCTGTAACAACCATTTTAATGAATTCGGCACGCGTAATGCTCTGATTGGGACAAAAGCTCATTTCATCAGTTCCATTTACAACGCCGATTACATAAAGCGCCGTTATGCTCTCCCGTGCCCATTCCGCTTTGTCCAAATCCTGGAAAGGCGTTTCCATCTGCGGATTTTGAGGCTTTAATGACGCAGACGGAATCTGCACCTGCAACGAAAGACCACCCTTTCCACCACCACCGCCACCGCTTGTGCCGGAAGAGGTTTTTGTCCGATCCAGTTCATTCATTCTTTTTTCCAAAGCCGCAGCAACATCACGTGCCCTTGTAAAATCCGCACCGACGAGCGCCCGGTTAACCGATACGCTGTCGTATTGACAATACCGCGCGACATCAATCCCTAGCTGCTCCGCATAGGTCTCAATCACCCGGCTCATGCTCACCGCATCGGAAAGATTCACCAGGTTCACTGCAAGCAGCTCATCCAAAAACCTTGTAAAAGACGAAATTCCAATCGGCATATCTTCATGACAACGCTTGTACAGAAGCGCAGCAAAGCCTTCCTTATGTTGAGTATAATCCGAGTTGTCAAGTTGCTCCCAAATGTCTGTGCCGTACAACTCAAGCACGTTTAATATCTCACTGCTGCTTGCTCTTTTAAGCTCCGTCAACATCATACTGTATGTATATGCCCTTTTGATTTCCTCCAGGCTCATAAACCCCTTAGAATATTCTTTGTCCCGAATTACAATCCACTTTTCTGCCGCCTCGTCAATGGCTTGTTCGTAAGAAGTGTCAATGATAATTTGAAACAACAGACTGTATTTTCTGAAAAATGCATCCACCCCATCCTTTGTCAGACGGTTTGCTTCCGGCAGAATCATTTGATTCACATCTGTACGACTTTGATAGTCAAACAGTACGGTTTCTGCCCGTCCCTTGCCGCGCACGGACAGACTGTATCGTCCGCTGGCATCCTCCTCCGTCATAGCAAAGGTTTTTGTCACCTTTTCCTGCTCATACAAAAGCGTTTCATCAATCCGTACAAATTCGTCCGCTTTAGAAAGATCCGCGCCCTCTTTATATATTACAAAGGAAACCCATTGCGGATAATCGGCAATATTTTGAACGGTAACGCTTACTTCCTGTGTTTCATGCTTCATCTCGGCGCTGACGGTAAGTGTCTGCATCTCCTCCGCCGAAGAGAATATGCCAAAACCATGAAACAGCATAGACCAAACTAACAGTATAACGGATATTTTTTTCAATTCAATCTCCCCTCTCACTCATTGCAACGAATCTAACAGCACAATCGTTTGCCTTCACTTGTCCGATGCGGATATCCATTCCACATTTTGAAGATACACTGCCGAATATGCACCGCTGATTTTAAAATCCGCGCCCTGTCCGCAGGCGTTTTGCATGTTAACGTTTGCAAGCGTTATCACCTGTGTTTTCCATTTTTTGCTGTCCGTCCTCACAAGCTCATACGAACAGTTTTCATAATTCGCCAAATCCCAAGTATTCTTCACACCGCCGCTGTACACAATCCGAATCGGCATAACGCCTTCATCATAGTAGGTAATGCGCAGGCTTACCTCCGTTGCCGTCTCATAGCAGACCGCGTCATCCACACAAACGGCAAGCTCCTTATCTCTGCCAATTTTCACGGCATTTTGACCTGCTTTTTGTACCTCATTCACATCAACAGCAGAATTTTCATATGAAACATAGGTTACGGAATCGGAAAGCTGTCTCCCCTTATCCTGCGGAACCTGCGCAACCAAGTCACTCACATCAACCCAGCCGATACCCAAAACTCCATCAGCATTTCTGGTATTAAAAGATATTTTTTTGCCATCTGGCGAAAAGCACGGATGCGGCTGATTCGGATGGTTTGTATTTTCCATCTCGCGTGCACGGCACACCAAAATCTGCTCATTTGTCTTTGTATTAATTAACACAATGTCAACATACTGATCTGCCGCGGTGCCGGTCGGCAGCACGTCCGCAACAATCCAATTGTTGTCGGGACTTGCGCTGCAATGCCAATAATGGTATTTTTCGTTATCGGGAAAATACGTGCGCTCTGTACCGTCCTTTTTCACACGGATAATGCCGTTTACCCCAATGTTTTGCGGATAGGAAAACTTAACGGCATACATATATTCTCCATCCCACGACCACTTTTCATGGCCGATTGTCTCGCCGTTGATGCCGTCCTGCCGAATTGCATGCGGAATCAACACCTTGTGTTCCCCTGTTTGGTAGTTATACACCCAAGCTCTGTCCGGAACATAGCTTGTGTCGCCTTCATGGCAATACGCCATCAAATCAGGATATTTTGGATTAATCATGGGATGACCCATGTTGTAATAACCGGCGCCGTAAACCTCGTTAAATTCATGTCGGCAGCTCAAATCCCATTCACCCGTTTGTGTGTTCAGCCTTGGCGCTATGTATAAACGTTGGTTCCCGTCAGGCCCCTTTGTTGTGTCATAGCCCCAGTAACCGCCCAAAAACTTTCCATCTGCTGTCACTTGCGGAACACCCGCATTTTTGGCTGCAACAACTCGATTTTCCATCGTATCCAAATTAACACAATTCACGGTCCCATCCGCACGGTTTTGGTAATATACATCGTTCCCTTCCGTCACATAGGCATGACAAATTCCGTCATTTAAGCAGCCGTTACCTAAAAATACCGTCTCTCCCGTTTCAGTATGATAAGAATACAGTGCATTATTTGTCCCCTCTACGCCGAAAACAATTCTCTCACTTTTGTTGTCCCATTCGTTCTGCGTTACATAAGGCCGCAGCGTGTTAATCCCGTTAAAGCTGACGAACTGAATCGTCCGCCCTGTAACTTCATCCTTTATTTCCTCTTTGGGAATAAAGGATGCCCCCTCGTAAACCGATCCGGACATTTTCTCATCCTCCGATTGCCTTAATCTTTCCGTCATCCCTTTATCCGCCTCCATCAGTTGTTTGATCAGCGTTCTGCCGTTTATCTTTGCAAATAATGCACGATATGCTAGAATGACAAGATTGTCTCCCGTCGCTTTTTTATCCGCCGAATAAATCAAATCCGAATTGGAAATGCTCTTTTGACCGTTTAAATACACAACACTGCTGTCCTGAATCAGCTGATATTGCTTGGCTAGCGCAAAACAATTTTCGTAAATATTTTCATCCGGCGCACCCAACATCCGCAAAAATACCGTTAAAAGCTCCCTGACCGTAATGTCCCTTTGTGCCATAAAACCGTTTTGCTCGTCGCCGCTCATCCATCCTGTGCCGACCGCATACGCTACATAGGGTGCGTTCTCTTCTCGCACATCATGAAAGGAGCACGACTTCGGCATATCCAAAAGCTGCGGATTCGCAAGCTTTGTCACATGCCTCGCTACATCTTCGCGCGTAATGCCCCCCAAAAGCGAAACATCCTTTTCCAGCAGGCCAGCCGCTTGCAGGGCTTCTGCCTCCCGATAGTGCGATGCGCCAACAAGCTCTTTTGTCCGCTTGCGCGCACGGGATACATTGATAATTTCGATTTTAGAAAAAGTATTATATAAATTGGAAGCAATTCGCAAATCCGCTCCGTTTTTTTGAGCATGTCTCAGATCAAAGTCATCTATCGTAATTGTTTGTGTGCACCATTGCGCATCAGGCGCTGATTTTTGCACGGATCTTCTTTGATAATCATCTCCGTTGGTACTGTTATAGTCAAAATGAAAATAACCCTTACCATTGTCATAACAAAAATATTCGATCACAATCGCAATTTCGTGATCATTCGGGCCGATAAAGTCATCATCCAAAGAAAAATAAAGATAATTTTCTTTATACACCTGTCGCCCTTGCTTACCACGAAAAACAACTTTTTCATTATACAGCTCGTCATATCGTTTTGCCGACGTATCCTCAATAAGCCGCATACGAGAGCCTTGTATATTTTCTCCCAAAATGAGATAGGCATTCAGCGGATCTGCCACTGCCGCAACACCTTGTTCCTCTGGCTGAAGCCCCTGTTCGGGAATAAAAACCTCTGCATATGCCGCAACCATAAAAAACATCAAAAAACTCAGTAGCAGCGATGTTATTTTCTTCATACTTTTCCTCCTCTGCAAAACTGGTGATTGCCGCCCAGCAAAACACAACCCGACATACGTTTTCCGCTAAGACACACTCATTATACGTTGTTTTTATATGTCCTGTCAATTGACAAAATTCAAGACACAATCACACAAACGGTCGCAACGGCGCCTTTTCCGCCTAAGCCAAATAGCTGGGCAATACAAAATTTGTCCATGCGTCAATTTTGTATAAAATAAAATAGCGGATAGGCATATGTTCGCCTGTCCGCACAGACTGTTAATAAGACCAAACCAACAACCAAAATACTCGACCACGCCCTCAACCACATAACGGACGGTGTTTATGAAATACACCATACAAAAAATCAGCTATTATTTGATTGAAATGACAATTTTCAAGAATAAGAATGGATAAAACACACACCACTATGGCTTTTTCGCCTGTTTACATTCGTTTATCTCTAAATTTTGTCAATTGACGTTCCGTAATTTGCTACGCTAAAATCAACTTAGATAGAAAATACATATCAGAAAGGACAGAGAAAATATGAAAACAAAAAAAAGATGCTGTGCTCTTTTGTCTGCATTAATTATGACCGTAATCTATGCAAACATCGCAACGTTATGCGTCGGAGCAGAAAACAACGGATTGGAAATTTCGGCACCTTCCTATTATAAGGTAGCAAACGAAATTGAAACACCAATTAAAAGGCCAGAGCCGGGCCTGATACAAACGAAGGTTTCGGCAGCCAACCGCAAAAGCGAGCCGGCTTATGCCACCTTAATTGTTGCCGTGTATGATGATGTCGCAAAAACTCTCAAAGCTCTCAATACCGATACCCGAAAGATAGCACCAAGCGACAATGCAACGTTATCGGCACAAACTCTTTTGCCCGCAACAGACGGTTACACCTATAAATATTTTGTTTGGGATAATTTTGACACCATGTCACCTCTGCAAACCGCGCCGGAATCGCCTGTGGCTCTCTCTGCCGCCACAACGGTTCATACGGCCATGCTTTCGTGGGAGGCAGCGGACGAACGCGCCGCTACATATAACATTTACCGCAACGACAGCAAAATTGCCACAACACAAAACCTGCACTATATTGATTACAATCTTGATTTTGACACGGATTACGTCTATGCCGTAACCGCCTGCACCGCGGCAGGACTTGAATCTGCCAAAACTGAGCTGACCTTGCAGACCGACGCACCACTGTACTCAGATCTGCTAAATACCAACAACGGTATCACCTATACAAAAATTGACGATGCGACCAACGATGCCTATGGTGAAACCAAAGAACTAAACGGCACAGTCTACCGCAGACACGGATACTTTTATAGAAACGGCACCCAAAAAACCTCCGGCGGTGCATGGTTTAAGATGGATAGCAATTATTACACCCAAAAAGCCACAACCGTGTATGCTTTGGAACTGACATATTACATTGAAAGCCCGACAAACACTGCACACAACATTAAAGTGCAATACGGCGCAAAGCCGGGCGTAACGCAGGTCATTTCCATCGGCGCGGCTGATTTGAACTGCTGGAAAACTTCCTATTTGACGCTGCCGGGCTTTGACGGACAGAATTTTTACGGCGATGCAAGAGGTACCTTCCGTATTTGCTTGGACGATGGGGCATTTACCGAGGGTGACGGAATTTACATTCAAAATGTAGCTTTAATACCTGATGCCGAATATACTGCTCCGAACAACACAAATCAGTATCAAGATGTTTCTTTATCTATGGCAAACGGCAATGTAAGAGGAAACGGCATTGTGCTTGCCGCACCCGGAATTGCAAAATACTGCACTCCAAAACAGGACTCTTGGACAGTCGAAAGCACCATGGGTAACGAATCCTGCCGCTCAACGCAGTTCATCACGGACGATACGCCATCTGGCAAACAAAGATCATTTTATTTTCGCGTCTCGGATGATTTTATGTACGGTCCAAAACAAAATAATGCCGTCATTCGCTTTGAGTATTTTGATAACGGCACCGACTATATTTACTTAAAATATAACTCCTCCGACCCCACAATGGGTTGGCATTGGACTTCAAGCCCGATTGTAACCACAAGAGGCTACAAACAGGTATCTGTTAAGCGAACCAACACAAACACCTGGAAAACAGCAATCGTTCAAATTGCAGACGCATGCTTTGTCAATGCCATGGGACGTCTGGAATATAAGGACGACTTATACCCCAGTAATTTCAGAGCCGTTTCCAACACCGAAACTGTTTCCAATACGGACGCCGACTTCTTTATTACCTCGGATGACCAAAAGGATCGGGAGCTGTATTTAAAATCCGTCAGTGTATCAATGAGCATTGCAAAACACACGCGCGCCCAATCTGCGCTGTATATCATTGGTGATTCCACCGCTGCCGTTTGGGGAAGCGATGCAACTCCAAAAACCGGCTGGGGCATGGAATTTTCCAACTATGTAAAGGATGATATGCAATATGTCAACGCCTCCAAGTCAGGCTACAGCACCAAAACCTTTCTTTCGTTGACAAATGAATTTGCAGCAACCGTCAGCAATTTGCAAAAAAATGACTATGTGCTAATCCAACTGGGGCATAATGACGCGGCCAGCAGCAATCCCCAACGCAGAACCTATGCAGACGATACACAGGCAAACACAAACAACAATTATCGGTACAATTTAAAAACCATGGTGTATAAAATAAGAGAAAAAGGCGCTATCCCGGTTTTTCTGACCTCCATTCGCATGTGTCAGTTTACCGATGGTAAAATTGCCGATGACGTGGTTGACCCGTACCGCACTGCCATGAAGGAATTGGGCGCAGAGCTAAACGTCCCCGTCATTGACATCGGGTCGGCACACCGAGCCTATTTGGACTCCATCGGTGAAACAAACGCAAAAGCGGAATATTTGGTACCGGGCATCACAAAAGATTACACCTCCGATGTAACGGATACGGTTCACCTTTCTAAATCGGGTGCGGAAACCATTGCAAAAATGGTCGCAGAAGAAATTGTAAACAGTCATGAAATTCGCCTGCTGAAATCTCATATAGAGATTCCGAATAACTAATGTCTACTGAACAAATAAAAATCCGCATTATTACTGACTTTTGAGGGAATATGTGGTATAATAAGTGCAAGGAAAATTGTCATAATTGGCAAAAAC
>CASGBM010000016.1 GCA_949299615.1 uncultured Eubacteriales bacterium
GAACCTAAAAATAGCATTTTAATGCTGTTTTTAGGTGTGAAATTGTAAATTTCACACAAATGGTTTCGCAAAACCATTTGTTCAGTAGACATTATTTAACTTAAATCGTATTAAGAGTTCATTTTATTTTATTGTCACTCATTCATTGTATTAAAACAGACAAACTGATAATTTTCCTTGCAATCAGCTTTGATTCACTATTTATCACAACAATTGTCAACCATATTGGAATTATTCAATGTTAAAATTGAATTTCTATAAATTGCAGCGGCGGTGAGGTATAGGTTACATGTTTTGGACAGACACTAAAGGTTTTTTTGACGGCTTTGCAAAGGCGTTCCCTAAACATGCATGTTGGCAAAGTAATGAGAAAACTGCGACAAAATTTGATAGAAATTAGAACAGTCGTAATCTACGATCACAGAAAGGTAATGGCTTTTCTATAAACTAATTATAAATAGTTCATATTTTTATGTATTTATTTGACCAGATGCATTTAATGAGCGAGACTGTGGAGGTTTTGGTTGATGAACAGACAAGCAAAACAATATTTAATGGATCACTATCGGTACAGGATTGAATTGCATGCGCATTCCTATCCCGGCAGCAAATGTAGTGAGGTTAGCCCAAAGGAAATTGTAAAACAATATACTCAGCATGGATATGATGCCGTGGTTCTGACTAACCATTTTCTATATGAGTATTTTGAAGGATTGACGAAAGAAGAAGCAATTACTCAATATTATCAAGACTATAATGAAATGTGTGAATTAGGGAAAAGCTTCGGCTTGAAAATTTTGCTGGGGGCGGAAATTCGATTTACGGAGAATTTGAACGATTATCTGGTATATGGTGTTGACCGGGAGGTGCTGAGCCGGGTATATGATTATTTTGCACAGGGAGTGGTGACCTTCAGAAAAGAAGTTTGCTTTCCGAAGAGTGTTTTTATTCAGGCGCATCCATTTCGAGAACCGTGTGTTCCCGTTGCGGCACAATTGCTGGACGGTATAGAGGTTTTTAATCTGCACCCCGGCCATAATTCAAGAATTGCCCTTGCAGCGTGCTATGCGAAGGAAAACAATATATCAATGATAACGGCGGGTTCGGATTTGCATTATCTAAAGAAAGGCCACAGCGGCGCTTCCGCGATGCTGACTGCCGTACTTCCTCGGGATTCGTTTGAGTTGGCAACTCTGCTTAAATCGGGAGATTATATTTTGGAAATCGGAAATTGTATCATATTGCCATGAACACTTTCCGCCTGCATTCCGGGCAGGATTTAAATCTATCGTACAAAGCGAGTGTTTTATAATGAAAAATAAGCTCTTAAAGAATAAGAGCGTTACCATGAAGTGGTTTGTCTCTTATTTTTTGTTACTTATCATTCCGCTGTTTGTTAGCTTAGGCGTCTATATTAAAATTGAGCAAACAGTTAAAACGGAAATTGAGCATTCCAATCAGCTGGTTCTTTCTCAGATTAAAACGGAATTGGATAATTTATTTAGTGCACAGGAACGCATCTGTACAGAACTGGCGTTTGACAGTGATATTAATGAACTGCTGAATGCAAAGACAACGGAAGAGCAATGGCAGTTAAAACAGAAAATATTTTCTAATGTCAGGGCACTGGTTATGCCCGGCGAGAGCTATGTAGACGATATCTATGTGTATTTCATTGATCAGGATATTGCTATTATGCCTAATTCGATAACCGATGGAAAAACCTTTTATCAGATGCGCTTTGACTGGGGAGAGGACGGATATGAAAATTGGCGTGCCTTTGTCTCAGAACGGAGGAATGATCAATATGCGTTAATGCCGCGCTTGGAAACAAATACAGGAGAGGGACGAGAAATTACTTTTTTTAGAAATCTGCCTATAACCGCTCGTCCGTATGCAGAAACGAAGGTTGTCATTGCAAGTGTGTTTTGGGAATCGCGTCTTATTAATATTGCTGAACAACTCAAAACGGTAAATGGTGGAGAAATGATTATCCTAGATGAAAATAATGAAGTGTTTTATACAAGCTCCGAAAAGGCAGCGGAGAAACTGGATCCGGAAATGTTAAATCAATCGAAGGGGGATACATTTCATTCCGCAATGGAATCTTCCGTAAATTCATGGAAATATGTGATTTCAGTAAAAAAACAGGACTATTGGGGACAATTGAGCGTCATTCGGATTTCCATAGTGTTGTATGTCATATTTACATTGCTGGTAGGCGGTATGATGAGCAAAATTTTTGTAAAACAAAATTATGCTCCTATTATGCGTATGATGAATAAATTGAAAATAAAGGGAGAACGTTCGAAACATGATGAGTTTTCCGTTATTTTTGATGGAATTTCTAAAATCATTGAAGAAAGGGATCGTGCAAACATTGAGGTAAAAGATAAGAATAACTGCTTGCGAAATTACTTTTTTTCCCGACTTTTGAGCGGAAAATTCAAAGACCGAGATGACGCAGAAAAATCCGGCAGAGATTTTTCTGTTACATTCCCGTCCGATCTTTTTGCGGTTGTGCTGTTTTATATAGAGGATGGTGAAAAGCTGTTTGCAGATGAAGAGGACCTGAATGCAGAGAGAAAAAGGGAATATTATCAAATTATTATGATAAATATTATGGAGGAACTACTTGGGTCTCAATATCACTGCTATGTATTTGAAATGGGTGGGCTTATAGCGACATTGATTTCAATTTTTCCTGAGGAACGGAAAACAGCATTAGATGATATATGCCGAACAGTAAAGGAAGGGGTCTCGCTAGTCGAAAAATATTTTAGCGTTTCGCTTGGCGCTGTGATCAGCAATCAGCGCAAATCCTTTGAAAAAATCGGGGAGTCATATTATGAGGCTTATGATACTGTTCAAACCTTAAAAAATGAAAAAATATACGAAGTGGTAAAGTGTTCGGATGTTTGCTCGAAGACTCCGTGGTATAACCAAATTGAAAAAGAAATTCATCTCAGCAATTATATCAAGGCGGGGGATTCTGAAAAAGCAATTGCAATACTGAGGGAGACGGCAAAACAAAACAGGGATGGTGTTCGCTCACGGACAGAACTGGTGAGATGCATCATGTTTAATTTGTTAAATATTATTCGCCAGTCAGCAGAAGAAACAAGCATAGATGTTAATTTCCCTTGGACGGAATACTTGGATTCCCTTTTGTATTGTGACAGCACCCAGAAAATGCTGATGTTGATGGAGGATGTTGTTACACAGCTGTGCAGCTGCATTATGGAAAACACTGCCGACGGTTCCTCTGTTGCAAATAAAGTAAAGCAGCTCGTCCAAGAAAATTTTCAAAAACAGGGTTTTGGAGTAATGGAAATCGGTACGCATTTTGGATTAACTCCCTCTTATATATCCAGACTTTTTAAAAAAGAGACAGGTGAGCTGCTTGCAGATTATATCACGCATGTTCGAATTGAAGAGGCAAAGAGGTTGATACGTGAGACCAAAAACACACTGGATCATATTGCGGTGCAGGTGGGGTATTTAAATGCAAAAATATTAGCGCGTTCCTTTAAAAAAATAGAAGGTATATTGCCTAGTCAATATAAAATGATGGTAAAAGGAAAATAGAAAAGACGGCTGCAAGCCGCCATTGTAAAAAAGTGGACACCCGTGTGCGTAAATTGGGTGTCCATTTTATATTTCGGGAGTTGATTTACAAATGGCGCCCACGCTATAATGAACTTAGGTTTTCATTATAATGAATTTGAGATTTTTTATTTTAAAGAAAAGGAGAGAGTTTGATGCAAAAAAGGAAAAGAGTTTTAATGATTGCTCTTGCCACGGTTATGATACTTTCGCTGACTGCTTGCAGCAAGACGGAGAAAGAAACTTCATCCGGAACAACAGTTAAATTGACAGAGGGGACAATTTATCCGTTAGAGTGTGATGACGAGTTGACGTATTGGGCGCAGCTGGATACAAATTTGTCTACACAGGTCAGCAATTTCGGTGAGACTGAATTGGCAAAGGAATTGGAAAAAAGAACGGGCGTAAAGATTACATACATTCATCCGGCGCAGGGACAACAAACGGAGCAGTTTAACCTCTTGGTGGCATCCGGTAAGCTGCCGGATATTATCCAGTACTCATGGTATGGGTTTGGTGCTCAGTCAGCCATAGATAATGGGTATATTTTAAAGCTGAATGATGTGCTGGAAAAATGGGCGCCGAATCTATCACAACTGCTCGCTGAAAACGATCAGTACGACCGAATGGTCAAGACAGATGAAGGCAGTTATTATGTATTTCCATTCTTTCGCGGGGATAAAAAAGATTGCATTTATTCGGGGCCTGTCGTTAGAAAGGATTGGCTGGACCAGTTAGGGATGGAGATACCCGTTACGATCGAAGACTGGGATACTATGCTTCGTCGTTTTAAGGATGAACTGAATGTTGATATACCATTGTCTGCGCGTTTAAATCATTTGTACAGCATGTTTGGAGGCGCGTACGGAGTGAGTCAGACCTATGTGCTCAATGATCAGGGTAAAGTTGTGTACGGACCTGCCGAGGACAGCTTTAAGGATTTTGTTACCTTATTAAATGGCTGGTACAAAGATGGACTACTTGATGTTAACATAGCAAATGTAGACGCGAAAACATTGGAAACCTATGTTCTGAATGATCGCCTGGGTGCAACATTGTGCAGCGCGGCTGGTGAACTGGGAAAATGGATCAAGGCAAAAGCGGGAACAGATTTTGAGATGGTCGGCGTGCCTTATCCGGTGCTGAATGCAGGTGAGCGACCACGGTTATCCACCAGAGAATGGGAGTATAACCCATCAAGCAGCTGTGCTATCAGCGCACAGTGTAAAAATCCGGAACTGGCAGCAAGATTTTTGGATTACGCATACGGCGAGGAAGGGAAAATGCTTTATAACTTTGGTATAGAGGGGCTGACTTATACCATAGAAGACGGCAACCCGGTTTTCACAGAGCTTTTAACGAAATCTGAAGCGGGATTGTCTATTGCATTAAAGCAATATGCAATGGGTTCTTACAGTGGACCGTTTGTGCAGGACAGCCGTGTGGTAGAACAGATGCAGGCAGAACCGCCGCAGGTCAGAGCAGCGGTGCTGACATGGGATGATACCGATGCAGAAAAATATTTGATGCCTTTGATAACAGAAACATCGGATGAACAGAAGGAAATGTCCAAGTTGGCTTCTGAATTAAATACATACAGCGAAGAAATGATGATTAAATTCGTAGTCGGAGCGGAATCTCTAGAGAATTTTGAGGAATATCAAAAGCAATTGCAAGATTTTGGCGTAGACCGTGCGCTTGAAATCAAAGAACAGGCGCTCGAACGTTATTATGCGCGGAATTAGCAGAGAGATGAAATCTTGGGAGGTTAGCGTAATGGATAAGTACGCAGAGCAGTCTGTTTCTGTCAGATTAAAGAAAAATAAAATTTATTTGCTGGAAGCGGAATTAAAGAAAAACTGGCTGCTGTATTTAATGTTTTTGCCAATTGTGGTTTATTATTTGCTTTTTGCATACAAACCCATGTACGGCGCGTTAATTGCTTTTCAGGACTATGAGCCGATGAAAGGCATGGCAGGGAGTGATTGGGTAGGATTTCGCCATTTTATAGATTTTTTCACCAATTACTATTTTTGGAGGATATTGAAAAACACCGTTGTGATCAGTGTCTCTACCATTATATTCGGTTTTCCGGCGCCAATTATTTTAGCACTGCTTCTCAATGAAGTTACTAACAGTAAATTTAAACGGGTAGTGCAGACAATATCTTATATTCCGCATTTTATTTCAATGGTAGTTATCTGCGGTATGATTAAGGTATTTACGGCGGATAACGGTATTATTATGGATGTGCTATGTCTGTTTGGTGTTGAGAGACAGCCTTTGCTGAATAATGCTTCCGCGTTTGTGCCGATTTATGTTATTTCTGACATATGGCAGGGAGTTGGCTGGGGGACCATTATTTACCTTGCGGCACTGACTAACATTGATCAGTCGCTTTATGAAGCGGCAACAATAGACGGGGCAAACCGCTGGCAGCAAACGCTGCATGTAACACTTCCGGGAATCGAGCCGACAATAGTCATTATGCTGATTTTGCGTTTAGGAAGCATACTTGGTATAGGTTATGAAAAAATAATATTACTCTACAGCCCTCTTACTTACGATACGGCGGATGTAATATCTTCGTTTGTCTACCGTAGGGGACTACAGGAATTAGACTGGAGTTACAGTACTGCGGTTGGGCTTTTCAATTCGGTCATCAATTTTGCGTTTTTGATCCTTGCAAATGCGATTTCCCGCAGGGTAAGCGAGACCTCACTATGGTAAGGTGTCAAAAGACGGTGCGCTATTTCCTTTGGGGAGAGCAGATGGATGGCTACAGATTTCAAGGAAAGGAAGTTTTTATCCGATGTACTTTCTGCGCGTTGGGTAAAGCATGGTTACGAATATGAAAATAAAAAAGAGCCTCGGATATCGCTGCTTTACAGCAGGTAACACGGTATTTATGCTGTTGTTGTCCTTTGCCATGCTGTATCCGATTTTATATGTAATTTTCGCATCGTTCAGTGACTCGAATGCGTTTATGGCACACGAAGGGTTGCTGTTGTATCCCTTGTCGCCCAATACACGTTCATATGAAAAGGTTTTTCAAAATCCCATGGTATGGATCGGGTATAAGAACACCCTGTTCATCCTTGTTGTAGGCGTGAGCTTAAATATGGTCATGACAACGCTTGCTGCGTATGTTTTGTCCAGGAAGAAATTAAAGGGGCTTGGCGTCATGACATTTTTTGTGGTGTTTACCATGTTCTTTTCGGGAGGCATGATCCCAACTTATTTGAACGTACAGTCGCTAGGACTGGATAATACGCTGTGGGCACTTATCCTGCCGGGGGCCATGAGCGCATATAATATGATTATCATGCGCACCTCGTTTGCCGGGATACCGGACAGTTTGGAAGAGTCGGCAAAGTTAGACGGGGCTAATCATATGGTGATTTTACTTCGAATCGTTCTGCCTCTTTCCGGCTCAGTCATTGCGGTAATGATCCTTTACTATGCGGTGAGCCACTGGAATGCATGGTTCAACGCAATGATTTATCTGCGCGACAGGGAAAAATATCCTTTGCAACTTGTACTTCGGGAGATTTTGATTCAAAACGACACTTCCAATATGATGAATGATTTGTCGAGTGTAGAGCAAGGATCCATTTCGGAAACCATTAAATACGCAATAATCGTGGTCAGCACAGTACCAATCTTATGCGTATATCCATTTTTACAAAAATACTTTGTCAAGGGGGTAATGATAGGTGCGATTAAGGGATAAAATTACAGGTATTATGCTAGCCGGCCTCATTTTACTGACAAGCGCCGGCATCTGTTCGGCGGCGGAAAGCACGGAGGCAACAGTCTATTTCTCGGAGGATTTCAATTCTTACGAAGAAGGCGCGCAGAGGTTCTCCGATTGTTCTGTGAACCACAAAAATAACCAATACGGAGTAGTAAAGCGGACAGATACCGATCAAGCATTGGAAATGTCAATAACCACGAGCAATGATATGTATGTGGAAAAGACGTTTAGTACGGCGTGTACAGGCAGCATGGTGATCGAAATGGAGATATGCCTGCAGGACTATGCCGATACCGTTAAAACTATTTCTGTAAAGAACTCCGCTAACACAGAGTGGGTTTTAGCCAAATTCATGACCGGCGGCTCGCTTGCCCTGTACGATGGTTCGGTGATTGCGGGCTATATGACAGGAAAGTATTACAAACTGGCGATTGCTCTGGATTTTGAGGCACAACAAATGGACGTATACTTTAACGGGAAAAAGCGCATCAGCAACGATCCGCTGCCAGGCTCAGCACTTGCCGATGTCAGCTTGGTAAGAATTCAGCTGGCGAGTCCGAAAGAGTATAGCACTATCTATTTGGACAACTGGAAAATATATTCCGGCAGAAAGCTTTTAAGCGAGGACGAACTTGCCGGTACAGGGGGAGAAGGAATGGAAGGCAGCACCAACATTACAGAAAGTGATGTTAACCAAACCATGGCGGATAGCGTAGGTTTATTTATGAACAAACCAAATGCTTATATCCGCGGCAGGAAAACGTATATTTCAGAAAACCGCAGCATTGTGCCGGTTTGGAAAAATGGTCAGGCGATGATCCCTGTCCGCTTTTTCGGAGAAAGCATCGGAGGGAGTGTACGGTGGGACAGTTCTGATAACAGCACAACGCTTACATATGGAGAAACAGTAATTAAAATGATTCCAGGCGTAAAAGAGCTTGATGTGAACGGCGACAAGGTGGCGCTGGCGGAAGCTGTCTGCACAATTGACGGAACAACATTTGCGCCTGTTTATGAATTGTGCGATGTATTTGATTTGTCACTGCTTTGTGACGAGTCGGGAATGGTTATCTATGGGCAGCAGCAGCTGGACTGGGGATCTGATTTGGCTTTGCTGCGCAAAATTTCGGAACGTTATATTTACGATGACGTAACAGGCGAGGAAATATTAGCTTTGCTGGAGGAAAAAAACCCGGAGCAGAGTCATCCGCGTTTAATTTTAACAGAAGAAAAACAGAACAATATTAAAACCTCGCTTGCCGGCAATGAGGAAATCTATACAGCGGCGTTTGCTGCTGTAAAGGCGGAAGCGGACTCCTATCTGGATACGGAGCCGCTCCGTTATGAGATTGCAGACGGCGTCCGTCTATTGCCGGTCAGCAGGGGTGTGTTGGCGCGGGTTACTGCGCTGGCGGCTGTTTACAACATAACCGGCGAGGAAAAATATGCGGTTCGCTGCCGTCAGGAAATGATTGCGGCATGCTCTTTTGCAGACTGGCATCCTTATCACTTTTTAGATACCGCAGAAATGGCGTGTGCGATTGCTCTCGGTTATGACTGGCTTTACAATTGGCTGGACGAAGAGGATAAAAAATTTTTCCGGGATGCCATTGTCAGTAAAGCGGTTGACCGGATTTTGGATGACTTTGACGGGCGGACCATCCATCAGAGCGATCAAAGCAACTTGCTTTCCAGATCCAGTATGTGGCTCACTGATTACGCGGACAACTGGCGGATTGTTTGCTGCGGCGGCGTTTCGGTTGCGGCGCTTGCCATAGCGGATGAAGTTGACGAGGAAACAAGGGCCAAATGCGGGCGGGTTCTCGGCGAGAGCCTGGAATACATTAAACCGGTGCTCAGTTTGTTTGCGCCGGACGGCGGTTATGAGGAAGGCATTACCTACTGGGGCTATGTAAGTAAATACCTTTCATTTTACATGGGCTCCTTCCAGACTGCCGTAGGCGATGATTTTGGTTACGCCGAAGCGCCCGGCATGCGTCATACCACAGATTTTGTATATGCAATAAACGGTCCGGCGGCAAGATTTGCGTATCATGATAATGATAATATGGAAACACTGATTGAGCCGTATGTGATGTTTTATGCGGAGCAGTATGACGATTACGGTGCGGCTGCCCCCAGATTGGAACGCATTTTGGCGGGTGAGGGCAATATCCACGATCTGCTGTATTATAATACGGAGTTTTCCTCTGCGGAGGAAAAAGAGGGAGAGCTGGATACCCTGCTGAGCGGTGTCGGCGTGTTTGCCGCACGCAGCGGCTGGGACGACCAGGCAATGTATGTCGGTTTTCATGCGGACGAGGCATATGCCGGACTGAGCCATGACCATCTGGACGGCGGCACATTTGTTCTGCAGGCAATGGGCGAATCGTTCTTTGTGGATTTCGGAAAGGACAACTACAATATCCCGAATTATCAGTGCGATGCATACCGCACAAGAGCGGAGGGACACAATACGCTGGTCATTAATCCAAATGGGCAGGCGTATGATCAGACCTTTGCCGGCTGGTCAGAAATCAATCTCTATGAGTCGAAGCCCAGGGGGGCATATGCCGCCAGTGATTTGAGCGGACTATATTCGGATTATGTGCAGAGTGCGTGGCGCGGCGTGAAGCTGGACAATTACCGAAGAACGGTAACGGTTCAGGATGAAATTGTAATGAAAGAGCCGTCGGAGCTGTATTGGTTTGCGCATACACCGGCACAGATTGAGCTGAGCGAGGACGGAAAGAAAGCATATCTTACCTTGCACGGAAAAACATTGCTGGCAGAAATCGCCGAAGGGGACGGCGCGGTATTTTCCGTTATGGAAGCAAAACCGCTGCCGACATCACCAAACCCGGACGGGCAAAACCCGAACAAGGGGTATCAAAAGCTGGCCATTCACATGACGGATGTAAGCAGTTTGAACCTCAGCGTTATTTTTAACTGCTATGACGGCGATTATGACCCGGACAGCTATAGCCGTGAATTTGTACCTATTTCGCAATGGAGTATCCCGGACGGGGAGTATCCGGTTGAACATGCGCAGGTAGAAGGGATCAGCGTGAACGGGAAACCGCTGCCCGGTTTTGATGCAAATATTTATGAGTATGAAATGGAAATCACTTCAAAAGAAGAACTGAACCCGCAAATCAGCGCGCAGGCAGAGGGAGAGGTAGAAATCCGCATGCCTGAAGGCATAGCGGGTAAGGCGTATGTGTCGGCAGTAGGACAGGGGGATGTCCTCACAAAGGGCTATGAAATAGACTTTAAGCTGCCCGTTTCCATTGGCAAACCGGAGGGAAAACAGGAAATTCGCCCGAAATCTGTTACGGCAAGCGATGTACCACAGCCGGAAAACAGCCCGGAAAATACCTTAGACGGCAATTTTGATACCCGATGGTCATGCAGCGATATCTGCTGGATTGCATATGATTTGGGAAGCGTATATGCCTTGGATGCGGTTTCTATTGCCTTTATGGACGGCGACCTGCGTACGGCTCAATTTGCTATTGAACTCAGCGAGGACGGGGAGAACTATACCAGGGTGTTTGAAGGCGATGCACTGCAGACAACTGATCTGGAAACACATGAGTTGTTTGGTACTAATGCACGCTTTGTACGTATCTATTGTTATGGCTATAACGGAAATACAAAAGAATGGAACAGTATTACGGAATGTAAATTCTTCGGCGAGTAAAGCATGCGCGGCATGCGCAGGAAATACAATTCAACTTTAAGGAGGAACTGTGATGAAAAAACTATCAAAACAGGTATTGTGTGTCAGTCTGGCACTGATATTCTTTGCGTTCTCGATGGTCGCGGTATCCGCTGCAGAAGCGGAGGGCTGCTTCAACAAATTTTCGGATACTGTCTACGACTTCAGCGGTTTTATCAATTCTTCTGATGGCACATTGTCCGAAGCAAATAACGGAGGCTATTTGCGTCAGCATAAATCCAATACAAATAGTTACAATACTGTGAAGCAGGTGACGGAAGACGGTATGAGCGCGCTGGAATTAGCGCATGGCATTGGCGGCCCGGCAGCATATATCCAGCCGCAGACATATGTTGATTTAGATAATAATGAGGCAAACTATTTTACCAAAGCGCATATTGCATTCCGCATTAAGGTCACCGGCAACGACACAGACCCATTTGCATTGACCTTCCGCGAAAATGGTTCGGTAGAAGTGGGGATAGTCGAGTTTAGAAACGGGAAGATCAAGTTTTTGGGTCAGGAGCTGTGCAGCTATCGTCTGGACACATGGTATGACTTTGACCTGAGAGTGGATTTGACGCAGCAATGGGGGTATTTAAAACTGCGAGAGAAGGATGCGGAGCAGTGGACGGAATACGAGCGTTTTTGCGAAAATTTTACCAGCCCGCAGAACGGTAATGTCTACAGCTGCAAGTCCAGCTTTTGGATTGCATGGCAGTATCTTGGAACGAAGGCGACAGATGCCAAAGTATATCTTACTAACCTGATGCAGAATACAGACGAGGGGACCTCGCAGATAGCCCTTTCCTCAAACTTTGACACGGAATCTTCAGACGATTGGTATCGTATATGGAGCAGTGCGCCTAATCATGCGCTGGCAGGCGTACAGGTGTCTTCCAATACCAACCTGGACAGCCGTTACTATTGGTTGCTGCAAAATTTCGGCGCGGGAGGAGCCAACATTTCAAACAGGGATGTAGACGGCGATGGGGATTTGGAATGCGTAATTACTACTGCGCCGGGAAAGTCCGTGCATAATATGATGATAAAACGGCCATGGGGCGGCAGTGCGGGGAATGCCTCAGGTCAGACGCATATTTTCAAATTTAAAATGGGTATAGGGTCCGGAGAGAGTTTGCGCTATTTTGGAATAAGGTTCTCAAACGGAACGGATTACAACCTAATTCGGATGTACAACAATATGGTCAAGCTTGCAACAGACATAAATGAATTCCCGTCTGACGCAGTCATTTCTAAAACGACGCCGGGGTATCTGTACGACTGCGCGGTAATCTACGATGCGGCAGGTAAGTGTTTCGTTGTTTCGATCACAGACGAAGAGGGCAAGCAATTTACTTCACAGGTTGATTTGAGCAGTGTAAATGCCGACGTTGCCGGCCCGCACTTTGCTCATCAATCGTATAGCGACAGTGAGGAAGCATACGAAATGTACATTGATGATGTATCGTGGGAAGTACTGCCGGACGCCGCTGCGGTTGAATCTGCCGGCATCAGCTGGGAAAATCCGGACCAGGCTTCGCTGGATGAAAGCGTTGTAATTGTTTGCAGCGAACCGCTGGATCAGGAGAAATGTGTCGGGAATGCCGGCATAGCACCGTCAGTTGAGGTGACGATCGAGGCAGATGGCGCACCGGCCGAACTGCCGTATATTTTGAGTACGGAAGACAACAGGCTGATTATCAGCCTAATGGATTTGGATCCGGGCGTAAATTATAAGGTTACGGCAAGCGGGATCACAACCCTAAGGGGACAGGAATTATTGGTTCCTGTCAGCGCATCTTTTACCACTACAACGGATAAAGTAACCGCAGCCACACCGACAAAGAGCGGAAATACTGTCAGTGCGACGGTCACAGCCCCATATGCAAATGGGAAAGAGGTTATCCTGATTGTTGGCGTATATGACGGGCAGGACAAACTAATCGATGTAATGAATGTAGCCGGTACAGCAACAAGAAGTGAACCCGTAACCCTTACAGCAGATGTCTCTGCATATTCCAGCAGCGGCGGGCAGCTGCGGGCATTTGTGTGGAGTGATTACAACACAATGCAGCCATATTCTGGAATTGGTGTTTTCGAGTAATCAGCACAGTACCGAGCCGGTCCCGGCATGTTAAATGCCGGGATCGGCGGGTAAGGAAATGTATGGCAAAGAGAGGAGTTTATTATGAAGAAAATGCGGTTTTGCGTTTTAATGCTACTGCTTCTAAATCTGCCGATTTTAGTGTCAGCTGCGCCTATTGACACGGTTACGATGGATACTGAGAATAAAACGCTGACAATTTGCGGGACGGGATTAACCGGCGTATCCGGCATGGTTACGCTGGAGGTGCTCAAAGATGGGGCGGCATGGAGAAGAGAGCTGTCGGAGGATCCTTCGGTTCTTTGCGTAGATGAGTTTGATGTGGAAAGAGAAGGCGACAGCATTTTAAATTATCTGTGCTTTCTTGACACTGTGGTATTGGATGAGGACGGCTCATATGAGGTTGTTGTACATGGGTATGAGCAAACAAGCCTGCCGGAGATTCGGGTCTCTTACGGGAAAAACCAGATGTTTTATTACAGCCAGCGCTCCATAAACAGCATAAATGATTCAGTTACTGCCGAGGAGCTAAAGGCGAGTGTTTTAGCCGATGCGTACATTGTGGAACAGTGCAAAACGCAATATGATACATTGAGCGAGCAAGAGCAGGAGATATTTTGGGGCTTATTGCTGGCATATAAGCAAAAAGCAGGAAACTTTAGTGATTTGCAGCAGGTAATAGACAGTTTTAAAGAACAAGTTTGTTTTGTCAAGCTGCACGGAGCGGAGGATCAGGAGAGCTTTGATGCATTCCTTGCGCAATGCGAGGCTTATGGCATTGCTGAGAGCAACTCCTATGATTTGTACCGAGGCAGCGGAGTTTTTGAGGACGGGCAAATGTGTACAGCACAAAAAGATGCGCTGTTGGAGGAAATACTTGAGAATAAAACGAAATATAGTTCAATTCGAGAATTTATAGAGGAGTTTTGGGATTTGACCGTACTGTATGCTTGTCATAATAATGACAGCAAATATTCCGTGCGTCAAATTTTGATAGAGTCTGACCGGCTGGATCAGGAGGCTCTTTCTGATTTCCTGGGAAAAAACAGTACGCAGCAGCTGGAGATCAGCTTGCAAATTAACCTTCACTCTTCACGGTATGGGTCTATTTCTGAATTAATCAATGCCGTATTAAATGCTGACAGTGAGAAAGAATCCGAAGGAAACAGGGGTGGTTCAAGCGGCAGCAGTGGCGGCGGTAGTAAGACCGGACAGACGGCAGGAGCTGTAATTGTTGATACGCCGTTCCCTGACGTGCCAGAAGCGAATGAACCGGTATTTGAGGATCTGGATAGTGTGGCATGGGCAAAAGAGGCTGTGAATGAGCTGTGGAAGAAGGGAATTATTTCCGGGCGTGATGAAAGTCATTTTGCGCCACTGGATGCGATAACCCGGGAGGAATTTATTAAGCTGCTGGTGTTGGCAGTGGATTGTTATGATGAAAAAGCAGAATCAACCTTTGTTGATACAGAGGAAACGGCATGGTATTACCCGTACATTGCCAGTGCACAGAAAAACGGACTTGTTGAGGGTACCGATGACGGTAGTTTTGGAGTTGGCAGACCGATTTCACGCCAGGAAATGGCAGTGATTTTAGCGCGCTACGCGTCAGGCGGACAAATTTCACCGGCAGAAACGCTTTCCTTTGCGGATGCGTCAAGCATTAGCAGCTGGGCAAAGGATGCGGTAGGTTATGTGCAGGAGCATGGCATTATGGTCGGTGTCAGTGAAACTATATTTGACCCTTTGTCAGAGGTAAATCGTGCGCAGGCAGCAAAGGCTATTTATGAAATAGTAAGTGGGAGGTGACACGAGAATGAGGAAATTGCTTATAGTATTGTTAAGTTGCCTGTGTATCGTGTCCGTGTCCCCTGTATATGGAGCACAGCAGACCGCGGATGATGAATATACTAAGCTGCGTACCGCTGTTACGCTTGGACTGCTGGACGGATCTGCGTTGTCGAGAGCACAGGAAACAATTACGCGCGGTGAATTTATATATGCAGTAATGCAGATATTTGGAAATCCGCTACCAAACAGCGTTGCGCCGTTTACGGATTTGCCAGAGAGAGAGGATTACCGCAGAGCAATCAATGCGGCATATGAAATGGGGCTGATCAGCGGATATGAAGACGGGAGTATTCGGCCAATGGAACCAATAACTCGTATGCATGCGGCGCAGTTGCTTGCCAAGGGCATTGGATATTCAGATCTGATTGCGGCAGGAAAGTCCGCGGCACAGGCGTGCGAGGAAGCAGGAATTTGCAGCTTTGCAGAGGCATGCGATACGTTAAGCTGTACGGTTGCGGATGCCGCCGAGCTTCTCCTCAGCGCAGGCAATGCGAATATGGTCGGCGCAAGCATGATTGGTAGCCAATCTATGGAATATGTGTTTCGAGAGGAAACCTTGTTCAGTAACTACCTGAACATTTATCAAGCAGATGGGATCATTAGAGCGAATGAGTATACCTATCTGGATGAGGAAGGACATCTGGGACAAAATTCAGTGCAAATCGGCGAAGAAATCTTTCAGAGCGTATCGGATGAGGTAAAAGGACTACTGGGATATCGTGTAGAGGTATATTATAAGCAAAGATATGGTTCCGATTTGCGGGAGATTATCAGTTGCCTTCCAAAAGGAAACGAAGCGATTACCATCACCGCGGAGAATGTGATAGGCTACCGTGACGGCAGGTTGGAATATTATGATGAAAACGGGCGAAGCGTATCGGAATCTTTTCCTATTTCCGCCGTGAATGTGATTTATAATAACAGGCTGCTCCTCAAAGCATCGGCAGAGGATTTTGCCATTGCAAGCGGCAGCATTACGCTGATTGACAATGATGATGACGGCAGCTATGAAGTGGTTTCGGTTTTGTCGTACCGTAACGCAATTGTAGACACCGTGGACAGGCAAAAAGAAGAGGTATACTTTAAGTTTGGGGAAAAGCCTCTGTCCTTGGCGGAAGATTCTGGTCTGAGCTTTCTTTCTGCTGATGGTTCGAAGGCGTATGTGATAGAACTGGCAGAATGGGACGTATTGTCAATTGCGGAAAGCAAGGATGGAGAGCTGATCCGCGCTGTATACATTCCCGAATCGGTAGACGGCGTGATTGAAAGTATTGCTGAAAACCAGGGAAATTACATTGTGTCAATAGACGGTAAGGAATATACTCTGACAGCAGCCTGTCAGGAAAATCAGGGAAACGAGCTGACCATTGGCAAATATGTTATGCTCTATCCAGATATTGACGGTAAAATTGCGGCGGTTAACAGTTCTGTAAATTCCGGCGAGCAATATGGATATCTCATTGCTATGGAATTGGGAAAAGGTCTGGCCGGAGGAGTTAGGGCTAAATATCTGGATTGTGATGGGACAGTCAAAGTTTCCGAATTGGCGGATAAGGTAAAGCTGGATGGAACGATTTACCATACAGAAAATGATGCGAATATATTTTTGTCGCTCAATCCGCAGTTAATGATGTACCGTATCAATGAAAACGGTGTTATTTCTTATATTGATACGGCATACAGTACGGATGAAAACGGGAAACCTGTTTCGCTGGGAGAAAAGGAATCGGAGACGAGTTTATATAAATATTATGACGGTTATAGCGGTGATGACCAGCCTGTTGAAACCGAGCAGTTGGTTTATAAAAAGGACAATATGATTCTAGGGGGCAAAGTGGCATTAACGCAAGCTACCTATATCTTTTGTGTGCCAACCCAACCGCAGTCGGCAAAGGACAGTGATTACAAGGTACTTAATACTTCCAATTACCTGTCTAACGATGGCAGATATGCAGTGCGTGCTTATAAAACATCGACCGACTCATTGTCGGCAGAGGCAATTGTTATGCACGTTGATGTGGCAGGCACCAATGTCCCAAGCGATACCGCTATCAGCGTTGTGGAAAGTGTAACGCGCGGACTGGACGCGGATGGAAATGAATGTTATATTTTGAACTGTTATACGGGTACTAACAAATACCGTTATCAGACCCGTCAGAGCTCCATATTTGACGATCTTACTCTGGACGGTGCTTCATATATGCCAAGTGGCGGCGATATACTTAAATTAAGTGTTGACACCTCCGGATCCATCACAGCTTGTGAATTGGTATATTCTTATAGTCAAAATAAAATGAACGGCAGTAACCCCAGTGACAGCCTGTATGCTACCTATAGAGTAGAAATTGCATATGCTTATCAGATGGACAAAACCAGCTGTATGACTACCACGACCCCGCTTGAAAGCGGAAAAACTTATACCCAGGCGGAACTGAGCAATCTTGAGATGCACAATTTGTCGCGTTTTAAGGTACTGCTGTATGATACCAAAAGAGAAAAGGTATCTACTGCGAACGCGGGTTCGGTGATCGGCTTTGTCAATACCGGAGGTTACGCATCATCCAGAGTGTTTATATATACAAGAAACGGTAATTCTCAGACTTTCGTTATTTATCAATAAAATGGGAGAAATAGCGGTGGAAAGAGGTAAAAAAATTTAAGATACCGTATTTTGTGTAATTTTAGTTTAAATTGCGGAAGGACAAAAAATCAAGGAGCGATATTTATGATACAATGGGATAAGCAAAAGCTGGAGAGTAAGCTCGCGTATTGTATTGGGCAAATTGACAATGGTGTGGAACAGTTTGGCGATAGTTTTTTTCCGCTTGACGTGTCTGTCAGCGGACGCTACGATTGTTATTATAACCGAAGTTGGATTCC
Source organism: uncultured Eubacteriales bacterium (assembly GCA_949299615.1). GTDB lineage: Bacteria > Bacillota > Clostridia > UBA1381 > UBA9506 > RGIG1666. Next base: position 17,923 of record CASGBM010000016.1, read on the forward strand.
TGGCTTTTGGTCAGGTCTGTTGTTACTGGCGTATGAGGTAACGATGGACAAAAAATATTTAGATGTTGCGAGGAGACATCTAGACAGTTACGAAATACGAATTAAAAATTTGTCAGACGTATGCCATCATGACATTGGGTTTTGCTATTCTCCGTCTTGTGTGGCGCTCTATAAGCTGACGGGTGATGAACGGGCAAAAAAAACGGCTCTTGCGGCAGCGGATGCTGAATGCCTGCGCTACAAGGAAAACGGCAAATATATCAAGGCATGGGGGGCAATGGATGACCCGAAGGAAAATCGGATTATCATTGACTGCCTTCTCAATTTGCCGCTGTTGTTTTGGGCAGCAAAGGAAAGCGGACAGGAAAAATACTATGAGATTGCGCTGAATCATCTGCATAAGTCGGTAGATTTGCTCATCCGTCCCGACGCGACAACCTATCATACCTATGTGATAGATTTTAATGAGGGAGTGCCGGTTATGCCCAAAACGGCGCAAGGCTATGCGGATGACTCCATCTGGGCACGCGGTCAGGCGTGGGCGGTTTATGGGTTGGCGCTGGCGTATGGTTATACACGGGATGAGTCATTGGTGGAAAAGCAAATTGCGGTCACCAATAAATTTATAGACCTGTTGCCTCCGGATCAAGTTCCCGCGTGGGATATGGTCTTTACGGATAACAACACGTTAAAGGATACTTCAGCGTCGGCGATTGCGGTATGCGGAATGTTGGAGATGAACCGGCTGCTTCAACAGCACAAGAATCGTGCCGTGTGGGAGCAGAAAATCTGTGACATGATGTCTGCCTTATCAGAGGGGCATCTGGTTGGGAACCGGCCGGGTACAAGTGCTATTTTGGCACATGGAACCGGAAGTGTGCCGCATGGACAGGGGATCAATGCCTCTCAGATTTGGGGCGATTATTATTATATGGAAGCGCTCGTGAGGTTGTATAAGCCTGATTGGGTGCAATATTGGTAAATGTTTTATACGGAAATTAAACAGCAACAATTTTTGGCCCAAAATCTTTGAGCTGATACAGAATGAAAGTCGGCTGAAAGACTGGATTAGTGGAGAAAGGCTAAAAGATGCGGTTATTGGTGTACCAAATTAAGCAAAAAAGGGAAATGCACATGACAGACTGCCATGTGTAGTTGGCCCATATATTTATTACAGTAAAGGGGTAATTATAATGAAAAAAATTCGTTTTGGAGTTATCGGTGTTGGATCTTTTGCTTCTGCATGCCAGATTAAGGACCTGCAAAAAATCGATAATGCAGAGGTAGTAGCGCTTTGTGACATTATAAAGGAAAAAGCGGAAGAGCAGGCGAAAATTTATGGAATTTCGTCGGTATATGACGATTATCATGCGCTTTTGGCGCGTGATGATATTGATGCGGTAACATTGCCGGTGCCGGATCAACTCCACAGAAAAATTGCGATTGACGCTCTTTTAGCAGGAAAACATGTCCTTTGCGAGAAACCGATGGCATTGACGTTTGAGGACTGTGCGGCAATGGTGCAGGCGGAAAAGGAATCGGGAAAACACCTTATGATTGGTCAGATCGGGCGGTATACGCCTGCCTTTGTGAAAGCAAAAGAAATTCTTGACTCCGGTGTTTTAGGAAAGATATTTTTTGTAGAATCGGAATATGCGCATGATTATACAAAAACCGGCGGCCAGGGTGGCTGGCGCATTACGCCTGAGCGGGAACCTATTATTGGCGGCGGCTGCCATGCAGTGGATTTGATTCGTATGCTTGCGGGAAATCCCGAAGAGGTATTTGCGTATGCGAATAATTTGTCATTGACAAAATGGCCGATACACGATTGTACAATTGCAATTATGAAATTTCCAGATGGCGTGATCGGCAAGGTCATGACCTCTGTCGGCTGCAAGCGGCATTATACAATGAGGAGTGTTTTGTACGGCACAAAGGGGACGCTGGTTTTTGATAATAAATCTTCCTATATTTCTTTATATCAGGAACGTTTTATTCCAGGTGAAACCGATCAATATTTAGGATGCAAACAGCAAGACATTGCCCTTACAATACCGGTAGAAGTAAACAATCATAACTTTGCTGGCGAAGCAAGAGATTTCTGCAATGCGATTATAGAGGGTAAACCTGCCATTGCAGGAAGTATTGAGGGTGCCTCTACGGCGTCGGTTTGTTTTTCCATTGTGGAATCTTTCCGGACAGGAAATAAAGTTAAAGTTCGGTACGATTTTACGGATTCGCTTTCCTAAAACAAAGATAAATACACAGTATCAATGCAGTTGGGGAGCAATCGCATAAAAATCCGGGAAGGGTGCAGCAAAACCACAGTTCCATTTTGGGGCGGAAATAAAATAGTGCGGATCTGACAAATGAAACCAAAAGGCGTACGAGGGATATGTCGCGAGGTAAGGTTTGTTTGAAAAGTAGAGAATTTTAATGTAGAAATTTATCAATGATAAATTTCTACATTAACTTTTCCGACCTTATTGATTTTACTTTATCAATGATGTGGTTATCCGTTTTTTGCTTCATTGCTCCGCGCATTTTGCTGTACCCTGAATTTTTTTCTCTTGCAATACTCCTGTGCTGATTTTTTTATGGAGGTTTCAAAATGCAATATCCCAAAAATGTAAATAGAATACTGGATGATGCATTGTTTCGTCATCCGACCAACGAATATCGCTGTGTGCCGTTTTGGGCTTGGAACACCAAACTGAGAGCCGAAAACTTGAAAAGGCAGATAGAGGATTTAAAAGCGATGGGAGTGGGTGGTTTTCATATGCATCCGCGCTCCGGGATGGCGACAAAATATTTAGGCAGCGAATACATGGAGCTGATCAGAGAATGTGCAGAAAAAGCAAAAAAAGAGGGAATGTCGGCATGGCTGTATGATGAGGACAGATGGCCGTCTGGATTTGCGGGGGGATTTGTTACCAAAATTCCGCAGTTTCGCCAAAAATGGTTACTATTTACTACAACTCAGAAGCCATGTGCAACGACGCGTAAAGCGTCTGAGAAAACAGATTCAGAACTACTTGCCTGTTATGATGTTCTCTTAAATGACGTTGGCGTGTTGGTCAGCTATTCCCAGATTTCCGAGCAAGATCATGCACAGGGGAAAAAATGGTATGTCTATGTGAAATATGCAGAACCGAGTGAATGGTTCAATCATCAAACCTATGTCGACGCCCTTAATCCGGCAGCTATCAGAGAATTTATTCGAATTACTCACGAGCAATATGGGAAAAAGGTAGGAGATTTGTTCGGTAAAGTGATACCAGCCATTTTCACCGATGAACCGCAGGTTGGTAAAAAGGGGGCGTTGAGTCATGCCTTTGCGGAGGAAGAGGTATTGCTGCCCTGGACAACAGATTTTCCTGATAGTTTTCGACAGAGATACGGAACGGATTTGATACCGTTGTTGCCGGAATTAATATGGGAAACAGCGGCACCGTCCCCAATTAGATATTTTTATCACGACCATGTTTGTGAGCGGTTTACCTCGGCTTTTCCGGATCAGTGCGGCGCATGGTGTCAGGAACACCATCTAATGTTGACAGGACATATGTGGATGGAGGAAACGCTGGATGAGCAAACGGCTTCCGTCGGAGAAATGATACGTACCTACCGCTCCTTTGCATTGCCTGGAGTGGATATGCTGTGTGATAATATTGAGCTTGCAACGGTCAAACAAGCACAGTCTGCAGCACATCAGAACGGCGCCGAGGGAGTGATGAGTGAGCTTTATGGTGCGACAAATTGGACGTTTGACTTCAGGGGACATAAATTTCAGGGAGATTGGCAGGCTGCGCTGGGGGTAACGGTTCGAGTGCCGCATTTATCTTGGGTGTCCATGAAGGGTGCGGCAAAGAGAGATTATCCTGCGTCTATCCATTATCAGTCTCCCTGGTATCGGGAGTACGGGTATATCGAAGATCATTTTGCTCGTCTAAATACTGCTTTGACAAGAGGAGTTCCTTGTGTAGATGTTGCGGTGATTCATCCAGTAGAATCCTATTGGCTGCATTGGGGACCGCGAGCCAACACAGCTGCGGATAGAGAAGAGTTGGAAACAAATTTTCAAAATATTATTCATTGGCTGCTGTTTGGGTTGATTGATTTTGATTTGATTAGTGAGGCCATGTTGCCGATCCAATGCAAAAACATGGAAGACGATCTATCTGTAGGCGCGATGAAATATAAAACACTGATCGTACCGGGGTGCGAAACGCTCAGAAATACTACGGTTGCCTATCTCTCGGCATTTCAGAAAAACGGAGGAAAGGTTATTTTTATGGGTGATTGCCCCAAATATGTGGATGCGGTAACTTCTGACATAGTGCGCCCGGTTTATGAGACAGCCGAAAGGATTCCTTTCAGCAAGCGGGCTCTATTGAACGTATTAGAGAATGACAGAGTTCTTACGGTCAGAAATGAAGACGGGAGCGTTACAGATAACCTGGTTTACCAGCTGCGGCTTGACGGCGACGTGAAGTGGTTGTTTTTGGCACATGCTAAAAAACCAACAGGCAAAAAAATGGAGGATTGTCAGAAGATTGAAATTATTATTCATGGAGAATACGAGCCTGTTCGTTATGATACTTTAAATGGTACTATAAATAAAACAGAGTTTCAGATTCGAAGTGGAAATACGTATATAAAGTACGGCTTATACGCGTATGACAGCTTGCTGCTTGCACTGAAGAAACCAACCGTCACGGAATATAATTTGCCCAAACAAACGGAATATGTCGCTGAGAGAATTGACTTTAAATATCCGGTCCCATACCATCGGAAAGAACCTAATGTTCTTCTTTTGGATGAAGCGGAGTATGCGCTGGATGGGGGACCTTTTCAGAAGTGTGATGAAATTTTACGAATTGGCGCTGCTGTTGGGAGAGTATTGGGATATACGAGAACAGATGGCACAGGTGCACAGCCCTGGATTCGGGAAAAAGCGGAAGTAACGCATTTTGTAATGCTTCGGTTCCGGTTTTACAGCGAGATTGAAACAGAAGCAGAGTATGCTTTTGAAGAGGCGGAAGCGGTTTGGCTTAATGGTGATGAAGTTGTGTTAACGCCGAATGGGTGGTATGTGGATAGAGACATTCAGCGGATTCGGCTTCCGCGCATTAGGATAGGCGAAAATATTCTCACTGTCAAAGTACCTGTGTCTGAGGATATTGGACCAGAGCCTTCCTATTTGCTCGGAGATTTTGATGTGCGTTTGCAGGGCACGAAAAAAAGCATTTACCCGCCTAGCAAAACCATTGGTTTTGGTTCCATTACACATCAGGGTTTGCCCTTTTACGGCGGGAATCTGGTATATGAAACAGAAATTGATACTCCGCACTGTACAATTGAAATTAGAGTCGGTCATTATATAGGGGCACTGATTCAGGTGTTGATTGACGGGACAAAAAGCAGAAAAATTGTTTTTCCTCCCTATTGTGTTCGTGTGGAAGGAATAAGTCAGGGCAAGCATAAAATACAATTTATTTTATACGGCAACCGAAATAATACTTTTGGTAGTCTCCACAATCTTTCGCACGAAAAACGTTTTGGACCGCCGTATTGGTATCCTGACGACAATGCATTTACATGCAGTTATATGCTGGAGGGGACAGGAATAATATCTTCACCAGTTATAACTGTTTTAACAGATACGAACGGTATGAAATAATTGAGAAAAGGAGAATGATTTTGGACTGGTTTTTTGAATCAAATATTCAATATGTTATTCGGTTAGTTATTGCTTGTATTTGCGGAATGATTATAGGAATAGAAAGAAAGAGCAGAGCGAAAGAGGCAGGAATTCGAACACACTGTCTGGTTGCGTGTGCATCTGCCTTAATGATGATAATATCAAAATATGCATACGATGATATTTTGGGAGGAAATTTTGCAAATAGTGTTGGACTGGATCCGTCGCGAGTTGCTTCTGGAGTGGTAAGCGGGATTGGTTTTTTGGGAGCAGGCATGATTTTTGTTCAAAAACGAACGATTACCGGTCTGACAACTGCTGCGGGAATATGGGCAACTTCCGGTATAGGTATGGCGATCGGTTCGGGTATGTATATCATTGGCTGTTCAGCGACCGTTATAATTATTTCGGTACAGTTTATTTTTCATATCAATTTCCATCGGAGAAGGGCACCGCAAGTTAAATGCCTAACTCTTCAATGTTCGAACGGAGAAGAGGTTTTAAAGGAAAATGGCATATCCGCGTTGGAGGCGCTGGGCATCCGTTTCCATAACATCGGAATAAAAAAAGACGTCACCAATAATGTAATGGAATATACTATGGAACTGGAAATTCCGGCTGATATATGTGATACGACTGTTGTTGCACAGTTTAACTGCAATTGCAGTTTGACAGCGAGTGTGTCAGAATAAAAAACAGTGACGACAGCTTTTAAACGCGTATTTTTGTAATGGGTGAGGGCGGCATGTTCTGGTGTATTGCATCGATATAAGAGCATGCTGTCCTTTTATTTTATTCCGGTGACGCCATTAATGCAAGTGTGCAGACGCTATACACAGGGCTTGCGGGTGTTTAGCCAGTGAATTATAAGCGTCAAAAAGCATGGCAGTTAATTTGGAGCAAAAGAGCCTTTGGATTTTTAAAGATGAGCGGTAAATCAAAGCAAGCCGAAAAAGAGACAGTCACAGGGTTCATCTGAAGCCCCAGCATCGTAATTAATGTCTACTGAACAAATGGTTTTGCGAAACCATTTGTGTGAAATTTACAATTTCACACCTAAAAACAGCATTAAAATGCTATTTTTAGGTT
>CASGBM010000017.1 GCA_949299615.1 uncultured Eubacteriales bacterium
TATTAACAAACGGGAGGGATTATTATGAAAAAAAATATTGTATTTATGCTTGTTTCTGTATTATTAACAGCAATACTCGTAGGATGTTCTAGCACTCCTGCCGGAACTGATCCTGGGGATATTACAGGTGAAACATTTGACGGTGGAAATATCAGTGCGCTTGTTCCCGATGGGTGGATGGGTTTTCACGGTACAGATTACTTTGAAGAGTATGAAGAAGGCTATGACCCTAATGTTATTCAAATCGCTAAAGGTGCGAAAAGTGAGTGGGATTTGTTCTCAAAGCCTTACATTATGATAGGTTATTATGGACCTGATAATCCTATGATTGAGCCTATGAAAGAGATATATGAGGAAACTGCCGACATTGATCCTATTACTATCGGGGAATATACCTGGAACGGATTCACAGGAAAAAGCCTAGATACCCCTATTGCAGTCCTTTGGACAGGAGAAGAAAAATCGGATCAGATACAGCTTACGATATGTCTTGAGAACGGAGATAAGATAAGCCTTGAAGACGCAGATGTTCAGGCTATAATAGCTAGCATTAATATAACTAAATAAATGAAATATGTTGTGCTTGCACACTACTTATGAAAAATTGATTACGGGACTACTTTATATTCCGTTGATATTGCATAAGTGAGCGAGATTTTTTTAAAATGTTCAAATCCTCTATGCCGTCATCGGAGTTTCCTGTTATCAATGAAGTTTCAGACAGTAAAATTCCAGACGTTGCAATGAATGCCGACGGCGCTGCACAAATTTATGATTTCTATCGTGCCGGCATTTTAGTCGGCAGTGATACCTTAGGAACATTTGTAAGGAGCGAGGTTGCTGCAATTCTTACAAGAATATTTGATAATACTGCACGAAAAACAATAACCTTAAATAAGTATCAAGTAAAGGGCGGCATTTTCCGCCCTTTACTTGATATAACAAACATCTGTTAAAAAAGCAATGTCAAAGAATCAATGCTGGACAAACGACTTGTAGAGGGATTGTGTGAGTATATCTATTGCAACATAAAAGGAGGTTGGCGGGGTTACAAAACGCTGTCTCAGATGCGGGCATCTACAAAGATGATGTAAACTTTTATCTGGGATAGAAAAAACATCTTGAACCATAGTCAAAATAGTAGACACGTTTTTTTAAAAGTTTTGAGAGCAGTTGATAAGACCCGGAATAAATACCATTTTTCTTTTTCGTTTGGAGTTGTCATGCCAATCGCTCCATGTGAACGTTTAGAGATGTAGAAGTCCTCAATATAAGAAAAAATGAATATCTGACGTTCTTACAATCAGTAGTATTTTTTCGATTATTTCTTAAGATACTTAAATAAGGGTTCATAATACGCATAATCAAAGGGTTATCCAAATTGCACAACACAAAGAGAATATGGTATCTATCGGAATACAAAAAGAAGTATATTGATATCCTTTATTTAGAACGAAACACATGCCATTCAGATTTATTTTCTTATTATAAGTCTTTTTAAAGGCAGTCATAACTAGATAACAATATGCAGTTTTGTTAATAGACTCTAGAAAATAACCTTATGAGAAAATAGATCTATAACGATGCAGAGACAGTATTATTTTTCAGAACCCTTGCTGTAAGTTAAGTCACTTGTCCAGTCAATGCTAGGAGATTCTTGATTAATCTTCTGTTGGAGATTATTGTTATGTTTGCCTGCTTTGTCCCACTTAACGGTAAGAACTTCACCATCATAGGTTTCAACGGTGGAGCACTTGTTTGATTCAGCGGGAAAGAACAGTCTGAAAAACTCCGTGTTCTTTACAGCGCACAGTCTGTGTTTTTTTGTCGGACTGATAAAGGTTGACTGGAGTTCGTTTGAACTCTTCATCATACCTGGTTACGAGTTTGTTTGTGGACATGTAGCTATCTCTTTTTTGCATCTACTTTATTGCAACGATTTGTATAGCGTATCTGCTTTGATATAGATCCAATTATAGCGAAAGAAGTTGATTATATGGCAATGATAAAATCAATAATTAAGAACCGTTTAAACCTTTATTTAAGGGTTTAAGCGGTTCTTTTTTATAGAAATATGTCAAAAAAAGTTTTTTATACTAATCAAAAAGGAGATTTCAATTTTAATTATGCAAAAAAATTGTGTTGTTATAAGAAAAGAAAATAACTTATGGCGGATTGCCGTGCAGAAGGAGTGAACGAAAAATGCATTTTATTTTTATACATTTTTTTAGAAGGAAAAGATCACATCATGGGACAAGCCATAAAAAGTCAAATGATGACTATGGAGGACGCTTATACCACACAGCCAAAGAGAACTCTTATATAAGGGTTAGCTTTGGCTGTTTTATTATTTATAAAAGATTACAACCATGCTGCCGTTCGCCACCCTTTCGATTAGATTTTTAAATTTAATTTAATCGAAAGGATGAGCAGTAATGAAAAAAATAATTTTAAAATCAGAATATCCTTGGTATACGGGAGATGAATACATAGAAATAAGTGATGAAATAGCCAATGAATTTGAGAAGTTTTCCAAAGAAGAACATAGATATAAAGAAAAAGTTAGGTATCATAAAGCCTTTTATTCATTGGACGAAGATAACGGCATTTCAAAAAGCATCTTATTTGTATCAGAATCTCCTGATGAATTATATGAAAAAAAACTAACGAATCAGGAACTTTACAAAGCTATTAGTATGTTATCAGAATTACAATCAAAAAGAATATATGCTTATTATTTTCAAAATATGTGCATGACACAAATTGCAGAAATTGAAGGCGTTACAAAAATGGCTGTTAGTAAATCTATTAAAGCAGGATTAAAAAACATAGAAAAATTTTTAAAATTAGGGTTTACAAAAAGGTGAATTTTCTGCTTACTATTAGAAGGGGTTTTTTAATGCCTTATACGCAATGACAAAATATTTACCTCTTCTTAACTGATTGATACTTGACAAAGAAAGCATGCAAGATAACGGTATGCAGTATAACAGGCAAACGGATACATTACGATATAAAAGAGCCGTTAGGCAAATACGCCATGACGATAACCTTGCTTCTACTTCATCCTTATTTCAAAGATGAAAGGTTATCAGAGCGATAAATATTTGCACCTTAAAACAAGGATTGCTACCTTGTGGGCAACGACTTTATATCGGGATAATGATACTTCTGCCAAGTCACAGTCCGAGCGTTAAAAGCGTCGCAGGCAATGATGGCAGTCCGGGCGGATGCCGGGAAGGTGAAATTCCTATGGAGCAATCTAGCAAGTTGCCATTCGTTTACTTTATTATTTTAATATCATACATAAAAGGATTATAGATGATTTTTTGTCATATTGTAGTCCTTTTATTTGTGATATTAAACAAAATTCATCTATTAAAACACTATTATTTTTTTTGCCAAAAGCATTTAATTGTGTTATAATCTTTGTAAACACGAGAAAGTGCTTTTTGTCTGTTGAAAGGAGGAGCGTTATGGATCAGCAAAGGGCACAAGACACAAAGAGAACATATACGGTAATGGAAGTTGCAAATATGTTAGGAATAGGCAGAACTTCTGCCTATAATTTTGTGAAAGAAAATCATTTTAAAGTTGTTAAAATAGGTACTTCTATAAGAATCTCAAAAAAATCTTTTGACGACTGGTTAGAAGATCATGATATTTAGAGAAAAGGAGTAACTATTATGGCATCTATTATAAAAAGAAAAAAGTCTTATTCTGTTGTATATAACTACACAGACGAAAATGGTGAAATAAAACAAAAATGGGAAACATGGCATACTCATCAAGAAGCATTAAAAAGAAAAGCAGAGATTGAAAATCAGCAGTATAGCGGAGTGTTTATTCCACCCAATAATCAAACTGTTTCTGAATTTTTACACGACTTTGTTGTGTTATACGGTGAGAAAAAATGGAGTATGTCAACATATGATAGTAACACAGCGCTTATTGCCAACTATATTAACCCGTTAATCGGTGATGTACCTATACAACAAGTAAACGCTCGTTTTGTTGATGAGTTTGAAAAAAAACTGGAAAAGACACCTCCGGTAATGAGAAGAAATATAAAGCCAAAAAGCGAATTTCTTCCCGAACAAACAAGAGATAAAATACATAAATTATTATCTTGTGCATTTAAACAGGCTGTAAAGTGGGAAATGGTTGCGAAAAATCCCTTTGAATTTTCTATGCACACTCGTCCAAAGTATAAAAAGAGGGATATATGGAATGCCGAAATGATTCGAAAAGCATTAGATGAGTGTGAAGATGGAAAACTCTATGTTGCTATCAACCTTTCATTTGCTTGTTCAATGCGTGAAGGAGAAATTCTTGGTTTGACTTGGGAAAACGTACACATATCTGATGATGATATTGCACAAGATGATGCATATGTAGAAGTAAAGCAAGAACTTCAGAGAGCATCAAAACGTACTATTGAAACTTTGGATAAAAAAGATGTCTATTATATCTTTCCGCCTTTAATGCCGAATACAAGTACAAGAGTTGTGCTGAAAAAGCCTAAAACAGACAGTAGTATAAGAAAGATATGGCTTCCAAAAACATTGGCATATATTCTTCGTGAATGGAAGAAGCATCAGGATGAATTAAAAAACTTACTTGGTGATGAATACACAGATTATAATTTAGTCGTTGCTCTTAATAATGGTAGACCGTGTGAAGGAAGAGTATTATTAAAGGCTTTTGAAGAACTTAGAGAAAAAGCAGAACTACCCAACGTAGTTTTTCATTCTCTCAGACATTCAAGTACTACATATAAGTTAAAACTTAATCATGGTGACTTAAAAGCAACGCAGGGAGATACAGGGCATTCACAGATTGATATGATTACAGACATTTATGCACATATTCTTGACGAGGATAGAAAAGTCAACGCAATGAAATTTGAAAACTCATTCTATAACATTACTGCGGATTTAAGAAATGTGCAAGCACCGCAAGAAGAAAAACCGACTATTGACATTGCAGAGCTTTTGGAACAACTGCAAAAATCACCTGAATTGCTGCAAACCTTGTCTCAGATGATTGCTGCTAAAGCGTAAGGAATGAACCCTCATTCAAAAGACGAGCTAATTTCCAATTAGCAAAAAACAAAAAATCTTAGCAAATAAAAAAAAACAGTTCGATTCTAATTAGCAAATATGACAGAAAGATGCAAATTAGAAAATTCATAATAATGACATTAAGATTCCTTTCAATTTAAAGAAAAACACCGCAAAAGCGGTGTAAATGGCGTCCCCGGGCAGGTTCGAACTGCCGGCGTTCCGCTTAGGAGGCGGACCCTCTATCCAGCTGAGGTACGGGGACATATATGAAATTTTATGATTTTTGGCTCAATTTGGTGGCGGAACTGTTTCCCCTTAGGAGGGGTTTGTTATATCCATTTAACTACGGGGGCAAGCTGAAAAATCACTTATTGTTTCGTATCTTGCTTGCATTATTCTATCATGATTTTCAGCGTTTGTAAAGTGATTTCCCGTATTTTAGCGCAAATCACGCAAAAAATTTGCTAATATATCCTTGAATGAATACAAAAAATATAATTAAGGGAAGAATATAGGTCACATACCCTCTGAGCCATTTTGGAAATTTTTGCCCTTTGCCCGTGTTGGCTTCTAAAATGAAATTGTCCCAGCCCCACCCGGCTTTTGAAACACAGAAAAACAAATACACCAAAGCTCCAATTGGCAGCAAATTATTGCTGACAATAAAATCTTCTAAATCCATGATATTCGTACCTGCTCCCAAAGGCTGGAACCCGCTTAAAACATTGAACCCTAATACACAGGGCAGAGACAAAACCATAATTAAAACAATATTTACAAGCACCGCTTTTTTCCTGCTAAAGCCCCATAAATCCATCGCAAAAGATAAAATATTTTCAAAAACAGCAACTACTGTGGATAACGCCGCAAAGGACATAAAGACAAAAAACAGGCTGCCCCACACCCTGCCTCCGGCCATGGAATTAAAAATGTTTGGCAGTGTTATAAAAACTAGCTTTGGACCGCTTCCCGGGTTTACGCCAAAGGAAAAACAAGCCGGAAAGATAATTAAACCGGACAGAATTGCCACAGCTGTATCTAAAAACATTATATTCAGTGATTCGCCCATAAGCGATCGGTCTTTTCCAATATAACTTCCAAAAATCGCCATCGACCCAATCCCAATACTTAATGTAAAAAATGCCTGGCCCATAGCTGCAAAAATAACATTGAAAATTCCCTGCTCCATCATCTTCCCAAAATCAGGCTTTAAATAAAACGCCAGACCCTTGTCTGCCTCCGGCAGCGTAACAGAGCGAACAACTAAAATGAGCATAATAACAAAAAGGCTGGACATCATAATTTTTGTAATTTTTTCCACACCATTTTGCAGACCAAGCGAACAAATCCCAAAGCTGAGCAAAACAATAACAGCCAGCCAAAATACCATTACCAGCGGCTGCGATGTCATGGCTGCAAAAATTTGCTCCACCTGCTGCGTGGAAACCCCTGTAAACTCGCCGCCTGCCATTTTGAAAAAATATGCCAGCATCCATCCGCCAATTGTCGTATAAAACATCATCAGCAGATAATTTCCGGCAATTGCAAAATAGCTGAAAATATGCCACTTGCTTCCTTTGGGTTCCAAACAGCGAAAAGATGCCGCCGCACTTTTTTGGCTTGCCCGTCCCACGGAAAATTCCATTACCATAATTGGCAGCCCTAATATAATTAAGAAAAACAAATAAATCAGCACAAACGCAGCGCCGCCGTAAACTCCAGTAATATACGGAAATCTCCACACATTTCCCAAACCAATCGCGCAGCCGGCTGAAATCAAAATAAATCCAAAACGCGAAGAAAATTTTTCTCTTTCCTGCATATCATCAACTCCCATGTTGTCTTTTAACCTCAGTTATATCATATCCTAAAATTTAAGAATCATTTGTCCGTCTTATCATTTTATGCTTTGATTCTTCACTTTTTAAGCTGAAACATAAATTATCAGCAAAACCGCTCCAAACCATTTTAAAACAAAATTTTCTTGTCGCACAAGCACTTGCCTTTAATTTCTTCTGTTATAAAAGCTTTTTCCCGCTGATACTGTTTGGGAGAAATCCCGACCAGTTTTTTAAACGTACGAATAAAATTGGAATAGTCACCAAAACCAGACAATTGTGCACATTCTGTGACACCAATTCCTTGTGATAAAAGTTCTTTGGCAAATATGATACGTTTATTGATTATGTAACGGTAAACCGTCATAGAAGTATTTTCTTTAAATACATTGCACACATAATTTTTATTTAAATGAACACTTTTAGCAATGTCCTCCAGTTTCAAATCCGCCTCCTTGTAGTGGGCGTTTAAAAACTGCAAAACATGGGTTACTGCCTGATTTGCGGCAGCTGGCACTCCGCCTGCTTTTTTTCGGAAAAGCTGCGCACAATATGAAAGCGTTTCCAGCACAACCCCTTTTTCTTTCGTCGCTTGCCTGCCGTGCTGCGCTTCATAAATTTCTTGAAAATAGCCCAGCAAAATTTCCCGTTCATGCTCCTCTAGTGACACCAAGCTTTTTCCTTCCCTTTTTGCCTGGATAAAGCTTTGAGTGATTTCTCCATTTTCTTCTTCAGAAAAAATAAAGCCGGGTGATATGACCAAAATATGCCGTTCGTAAAATTCTCCATCACGAATCAGCCTATGAATCTGGTTCGGTTGAAATAGAATTAAATCATTTGGTTTCACCGGTATAATCTCTTGGTCAATTAAACAGGATTTGGCCCCGCTAACCAGAAAAAATAATTCATATTCGTCATGAAAATGTTGTACCATTACGCCCGGAGCGCTGTTTTGGCTATGTACGGCAAAATAAGTCGGTGTAATCCGGTCTTTTTGCGCAATTTCCATATTATCACCTTAATATTTGCATTATTTATCTTAAAATGTGCAAAGATATTCTATTCTTTATATGTTATAATAACATACAGCAACAATTTATGTTTATCTTACCATGATTTGGAGGGTTTGTAAATGGAAAAACTAAATAAAATCCTAACTTACTTAGAATCCATCATCGACACAGACCACCTTGACCACGTGGAGCATGTATTGCAAAATGTAATTGATTATCAGCCACAGGACACCATACCGCTTCGGGTTTCATATCCCTGCCCGGAATGGGCGCCATATCCTTATCCCGAAACAGTGAACGACATGGCAAAAATGATGTACAATGAGTTGGTTGCCGCACTTCCCTCAATAGAGGCAAAAGATTACGGCATTCCCATGATCCGCGCCAATTATGGTGTCGGAACGTTTGCCTCTTTGTTTGGGTTAAAGTCTCGCATTTTGAGCACAAACCTACCCTGGGTGGATCATTTAGAAAACGACGATGAGGTGCGACGCTTAATTGAAAAAGGGATTCCGAGCTTAGAAAACGGATTCGGGAAGCAAGTTGCTTTAACGCACGAGTTTTATCGGGAACAGCTTGCCAAATACCCAAAATGCAGTAAATATATTCACATTTACCACCCGGATTTGCAGGGGCCGTTTGATGACGCCCATCTTATTTACGGGCCGGAAATCTATACCGCCTTATATGATGATGATGAACTAATCTCCGAACTTTTAACGTTAATTACAGATACGTACATTAAATTTATGGAATGGATCAAGCCGCAGATCACAGACGGCGCAAACGGAAACTGCTATCACTGGGGGACAATTTATGGCGGAAACATTGTTTTGCGTGACGATTCTCCCGTTAACCTATCTTCGGATATGTATCAGGAGTTTGCCAAAAAATATGATGACCGTCTGCTTGCGCATTTTAAAACAGGTTCCATGCATTTCTGTGGCCGTGCGGACCAATGGATATTTGATATGATTGAAAGCAAGAATTTAAGGGCTTTAAATTTCGGTCATATGGAAAAACTGGTATTTGGAATGGAATATCTCGAATTTTTAAAACCTGCACTTCAAAAGCACCATATGCCTATTGTTGGGTATACGCTTTTGCAGAAAGAAATGGATTCCTTTGATTTCCATAAATTTAACTGCGGAATCAATTATGCAGTCGCGTTTGCTTCAAAACATGATGCGATGGAAGCGCTTCAAAAATATTGTAAATAAACGGATATAAAACAGTCTTTTCACACAATTCCTGTTTGAAAAGGCTGTTTTTGTTTTATAGCATACTTTCCCGTATTTTACAATGCGACCTCGTTAGTTTTTTTATCCTAAATTATCCTAACGAAATGTAAAAAACTCTTGACATTTATAAGTCCTTTTGTTATTCTAATAATGTCAAAACTTTTTTACATTAAAAGGAGAGAGAAAACATGCATTATTTTGGGCTTATTTTCGGTGTTCTTTTATGGATCGTTTTTACCCTCAGCATCATTGGCATTGCAATTCTTCTTTATTCTTTAACAAAACAGGGGGATGAGCGCAGACAAATGATCGTATCCAAATCCTGTGTCAATACGTTTCTTGTCATGACAGGCTATTTAGTTGCATGCGCCGTCGCAAAGCTTTTCTTAGCGCTACAGGAAATTAACCCGTTTACTATGCTTACTGTTTTAACTCTGTTTTATTTTATTCAACTGTTTTATTATACAAAAAAATATGGTGGATAATATGGAAAATCAAATACGAGAAAAAAGAAAAACAAAAGGACTGTTGCAAGAAGATCTGGCAAAAAAATGCAAGGTATCCCGTCAAACTATCAATGCGATTGAAAATAATAAATATGATCCCAGTTTATTCCTAGCTTTTCGTCTGGCCGCCGCTCTGGATACAACGGTAGACGAACTTTTTAAGCCGGCAGACGCTTTAATCGAATCAATCATGAGGTAGACTTTGCAGCTTTTATGCGCCTTCCGCATTCTATAACAAAAAAAGCATCTCACCGGGCTGTTCGCCAGTCTGGTGAGATGCTTCCTATTTTTCTGTCTTTTTTTAGGCTATGCGGTTTCAATGGAGTTCGCAGACTGTAAATTAAATTTCTCTACGGCCTGTTCTCTCATCTTATATTTTAAAATCTTTCCTGCTGCATTCATGGGGAAACTGTCCACAAAATCAACGTAACGCGGTGTTTTGTGTTTTGCCATATGAGAAGCTACAAATTCTTTCATTTCCTCTTCGGTCATAGTTTCGCCCTCTTTTAGAATGACACAAGCCATAATCTCTTCGCCATATTGTTTATCCGGAACACCGATTACCTGCACATCTGACACCTTTGGATGCGTATAAATAAAGTCTTCAATTTCCTTCGGATAGATATTTTCACCGCCGCGGATAATCATATCCTTAATCCGCCCGGTAATTTTATAATATCCATTTTCATCCCGGCGGGCAAGATCACCGGTGTGCAGCCATCCGTCTTCGTCGATTGCCGCAGCCGTTGCCTCAGGCATTTTATAATAACCTTTCATAATATTATATCCTTTGGCCACAAATTCACCATCAACATTATCCGGCAAATCTTCTCCGGTTTCCGGATCTACGATTTTGCAGGTGACCCCAAACATTGCTCCGCCGACAGTATTTACCCGCGCCTCAATAGAGTCTGTCGTTTTACTCATCGTGCAACCCGGAGAAGCCTCTGTTTGACCATAAGTGATACAAATTTCCGTCATATGCATTTTTTCAATAACTTCCTGCATAACTTTTATTGGACACGGACTACCCGCCATAATTCCGGTACGCATATGGCTGAAATCTGTTTTTTCAAAATCTTCATGTCCCAGCATGGCGATAAACATCGTCGGCACACCGTGAAATGCCGTAATTTTTTCCTGATTGATGCAGGCAAGGCCTTTTTTCGGCGAAAAAGCAGGAATCGGTGACATGGTGACACCATGTGTCATGGACGCTGTCATTGCCAAAACCATTCCAAAACAATGGAACATCGGAACTTGAATCATCATTCGGTCTGCTGTAGACAGATCCATACAGTCCCCAATTGCCTTTCCGTTGTTAACCACGTTGTAGTGCGTCAGCATAACGCCTTTCGGAAATCCGGTTGTACCGGAGGTATATTGCATATTACATACATCGTGCTTATTGATTGCAGCCGCGCGGCGGTAAACTTCTTCCACCGGCACCTTTTCAGCAAGCGCCAAACTTTCTTCCCAAGTATAGCAGCCCTTCTGCCTGGATTCTACCGTAATGATATTACGCAAAAACGGCAGACGTTTAATGTGAAGCGGTTTTCCCTGCTCCGCTGTTTCCAGTTCTGGGCAAAGCTCTTTCATAATCCCGACATAATCAGAATCTTTATATCCGTCAACCATTACAAGCGTATGCGTATCCGACTGGCGCAGCAGATATTCTGCTTCATGAATTTTGTATGCGGTATTTACCGTAACCAAAACAGCGCCAATTTTGGTGGTTGCCCAAAATGTAATATACCATTGCGGCACATTCGTCGCCCAAATTGCCACATGGTCTCCAGCTTTTACGCCCATAGCAATCAGCGAACGGGCAAAAGTATCTACATCATCGCGAAACTGGGAATAGGTTCTGGTATAATCCAGTGTAGTATAGCGAAACGCATACTGATCCGGAAATTCCTCTACCATGCGGTCCAAAACCTGAGGAAACGTCAAATCAATCAGACGCTCTTTTGGCCAGACATATTTCCCGGTTTTCGCTATATTGTCATACAAATGACGTACTTCATAATCTTGATCCATGTATTGACTCATAAAATTGGTAAAATGCGGGAACACGATTCCGGCATCCTGAAGGTCTGGCGCATAGCGTTTAAGCCATTCCAGTGATACATAGCCTTCATAGTTGATCGAACGAAGAGCCAGCATAATCGCATCAATCGGAAGGTCTCCCTCGCCAATCATGCGGTAGCATGGTTTCCCGTCTTGCATAACCGAATCTTTGATATGCGTATACTTGATATACGCGCCCAGATTTTGTACGGTTTTTTCCGGCGACTCTCCCATAAAACGGTACGGATGGTGCATGTCCCAAAGCGCGCCAACATAATCGCTTGCAAAACGGTTCAGCAGCGCGCTCAAACGGGCAGTATCAGAATATACACCGTTTGTTTCAACCAAAAGCGTTACTTTTTTCTCCTCCGCATATGTAACCAGAGGACGCAATGCCTCTTCAATAAAATCGTCGTCTACTTCCCCGTCCACATTTGCTTTTTCATCCGCCAGCACACGAATATAAGGCGTTCCCAGCTTATTCGCTAAATTAATGTAACTCTTAATTTCATTCTGTGCTTCTAAAAGCGTCTCTTTATGTTTCAAGCTGATACCGGAAGACAGGCAAGGAATCTCCAAATGCATTTTGTCCAGCTTTTCTATTGTTTTTTGCAAATGATCCCCGCAAAACGGTTTACAATTTACCGCCGATAGTTCAGCACCAAGCCCCCGAACTTCAATACCATGAAATCCGATGTCCTTTGCCATAGTATAAATTTCAGACCAGCTGAAATCGGGACAACCCAGGGTTGAAAATGCAAGCTTCATCTTTTTGTTTCTCCTTCCTGATAATATCAATCATTAGAATATTTGCCATTATATTATCACAATTTCAGTTTTTTGACAACCGTTTTACACACAAAAGCAGAAAAGATGAATGTTTTTGTGCTGTTATCACATGAATTAAGAGAATTAAAAAACAAACATAAAAAAGCAGGAAACCTCCTGCTTTTTTAACCTGCGGTTTCATCCGCATATTCACAAACCTAAAATAATCATTATACGCCAAACACCCACATTTTTACAATAGCAAAAAACTCCCGGATGTAATTGACCGAAATTTCATACCATTCCATATCCGCATGGATATGGTTGGCATTCAGACCGGCATTTTGCGCCAAGCGGGAAGCCCGATACGCATGAAATCCATTGGTCACAAAGGCTGTGGTATAGCCATCCGGAAACCGCTCATCTAAAATTTCTTTGGAATATTTAAAATTTTCATATGTGCTGGTCGCCTGTTCTTCTTTGATAATCATATGCTCCGGAACGTTCCGCTTAAGCAAATATTGTTCCATGGCATAAGCTTCGGTCACATGTTCTTGGGGACCTTGTCCGCCGCTGACAACGATAACGGCGTAAGGATTTTTTTCATAATACTCTACAGCCCGGTCTAGTCTGTGTGCAAGAGGAAGCGAAACAGTATCGCCATGAACCGCGGCACCCAAGACAATTAACGCATGTTCTTTATAGGTGGAATTGTCCATCTGTCCGTAGGCACCTGCAAAAAAGAGCGTTCCTGCCACAAATAAAAAACCGAGGTATACCAAGCGGCGGAGCCATTTTAAAATACCCTTTTCTGTCCATTGATTGACTTTATGATAAAAAATTCCATACAGCAACAAAAGAACACCCAAAAATACGGTTGCCAAAATACCAAAATGAAAATTAGTTATTATAGCCAAAATCAGCGCATTTCCAATAAAAAAAACACCGAAGCCAGACAAAAGGATTTGAAAAAACATTCCCGATCCCCCCCCTTTGCCATTATATAACAATCGCCGCAAAAAGTCAAACCGAGAAGTGACGTATTTTTTTCCTTTTATACAATCTGTTTCAATTTTAATTGATAGCCCTTTTCAAGAATGGCTCGAACCAGCTCGGATTCGGAAATAATGCGCCCTTTTCCATCGCTGTTTTCAATATAAACCAAACAATAATTATCATAGCTGATTCGTTTTAAAATCTGTTTAGCAGCAGTATTTTCCGTCGCGGAAATTACTTTGGAAGCCATAAGGCTCTGTTTCAAAAGCTTTTCTTTTGCACCCATGAGTTCTTTCATTGCAAACAAATCCGATGTTTTTTTCTCCTCAATCATATTAAAAATGAGAAACGCCGCCACCATTACGAGCGATATGTTGCACCTGGTCAGGATTAAAAGCAGCGTTCCTGCTAGTGCCAAAATAAATATCATGATCTTTGTCAGTTTCCGCATCCATTTCATGCCGCGTAAATAACCAAAGCTGTGTGTTAGCACCGCGCGAAGGATTCGCCCCCCATCCAGCGGCAAAACCGGCAGAAGATTTAAAATCATGGTAATCCAGTTTAAATACTCATAGAGGAACATACTTTGTTCCGCCCAAATATAGTACTGTTTTAACGCCAGACCTAACAGAAGCATGCAGGCGTTTGCTGCAGGTCCAGCCATAGCAATCAAGGCTTCATTCTTTGGACTTTTTAAGACATGCGCCGAAAGACGAAGTGTCATACCGAACGGCATCACAACAATGCATCCGACACGAACCTTTAAAAGCAGCGCGGCAAACAAATGGAATAGCTCATGAACCGTCACAATGCAATACGCCATAAGGAGCGTTTGCAGCGCGCCCACCCAATACGCCAGAAAAAAAAGAGGAAACGTGAGAATGTGAACATAAAAAAAGCGGGTAATTTTTATCATATGTATTCTCCTGCCTTTGCCATCTTTACTCTGCTGATTTCAGAAAAACCGCTGGATCAAGCGACGTGTCGCCTTCCCGAATCTCGAAATGCAGACAGGGCTGCTTGACATTGCCCGATGTTCCCATGGTAGCAATTACCTGTCCGGCTTTAATCGAATCTCCTTCCACCGGCAAAATTTTATCACAGTGCGCATAGAAACTGGCAATGGTTTCAGAATGTTTAACTAAAATATAATTTCCGTATTCTTCACTGAAACCGATTTCTTGCGCAAGTCCATCTGCCGCACATTGAATTTTGTCCCCGCTGTTGCCTAAAAAATCTACCCCGTAATGAAATTTTTCTTCGCCGTCCATAGGATCTATCCGCATTCCAAACGGGGAATTAATTTCTCCGGCAACCGGCGCCGTAAGGTTTGCCAGCGGATCCAGTTCTTCTTGCTCAGAAGGTTTTTGCAATACCTTTTGCATAAAAAAATCTTTTGTGTTTTCTAACATCATTGCCCAATCGGTCTGTTCCGTAAGAATAAATTGTATGCTGTTTTTGGCAAAATCCATAGATGACGCAGGGTACATTTTGATTACAAGCGCAGCAACAAAAAGCAAAATACAAAATGCTGATTGTTCTATGACCGTCCGTTTGTAATTTTGCAACCCATATTTTTCTCCGCCAAACCTTTTTCTTGCTGTTTTATGCCGTGACGGCTGCGTACTTTGTCTTCGATAAACCTGTTCCATGCTCATAACCCTTTCACCCTGCCGAAATATTGTATTGTCCAGCCTGACAAAAAGAAAAAGTACAGGCCGTTTGTATATATATACGATCCAGCCTGTACTTTTATTCCCACAATTTATAACTCAAACAAATTTTGTCCGCTAAACATATTCAGCTGCAAAATATTAAACAGCGATAAAAGAAGTCTCTTCGTTAACCAAATCACCTGTTCCAATCAAACTTTCAAGCACATCAAGAAGACTGATCGGTGTAACGGCGTTTCTTGCCAGTTTTTCCAATACTTCCTCCGCTTCCTTCTGTGTGCAGAAAACATCAAAAACTTTACGGTATTCCTTGTGTAAAACCTTGTTTTCATCTTTGCTGCACTTGCTGATTTCAACTCCATACGTGTTTACGCAAAAGCCATCGAGCTGAATTTCTTTCTCCAAAAGATAGTATTCTAAATCAAATTCAGAATTTCCTATCTCGCTCTCGCTGTTTACATGTACGGTTTGGAACAATTTTCTCATTGCCATTTGCTGTGTATCCTCCTATATCTTGTTTTTGCTTGATCAACGAATACATTATATAGGATTCCGGCTGGAAAATCCAGTTACAATAATCGCAAAATTCGACACAGCCGCCGTTACAATTGTTTAGGGAATTGCCGTATAAACGAATCCAGCGTCGAATTTCCGCTTTTTCCAAAATAATTGTGTTTTTTTGTCAAATAAATTACGAAAATAGCACAATATTTTACAATAAAATTACAAAGCCAAGACAAAGAAATTACATTTTTATCTCTTAGCAAGACAATATTGCAAAAAATGTTACAAAATGTGACGTTGTACGCACTCCATTATACCATGCAACCTCCATTTTTAGGATGGCAAACAGAGATAATTTGATTTGCCACACGGATTCCATCTGCCGCAGCGCTCATAATCCCCCCGGCATATCCTGCGCCTTCGCCGGCGGGATAAAGGCCTTTGACAGAAATGCTTTCCAACGATTCTCCTCGAAGAATCCTTAAAGGTGCGGATGTCCTTGTTTCCACCCCGGTTAAAATGGCGCCGTTTGCAGTAAATCCTTTTATTTTTTTGTCAAACATTCGCAGTCCATCCGTTAAAACATGCGACACACGAGCAGAAAAACAACGGCTCAAATCCGTCATTGCAACGCCGAGCGGATAGCTCGGATATACTTTTTGCCAGTACGAAGTTGCCTTCCCATTCAAATAATCACAAACCTTCTGCGCAGGAGCATTGCCATTTTCACCGCCCAAAAGAAATGCCCTATGTTCTAGTTCTCTTTGATAATAAACGCCGGCCAGCGGATGGTCGCTTGCAAAATCCTGCCGAGAGACATTCACGCAAATCGCAGCGTTCGCATTTTTTCCATTTCTGGCATAATAACTCATCCCATTGGTCACCACAGTATCGGGTTCTGAAGCCGCCGCAACCACAACGCCGCCCGGACACATACAAAAAGAATAACACGCATCATTTCCGTTGCGATAAGACAATTGATAGTCTGCCGCACCAAGTTTCGGATGACCGGCAAAATCACCATACATAGATTTGTCAATAAAGCTTTGCAAATGCTCGATTCTTGCACCGACCGAAAACGCTTTCTGTTCCATTGCGATTCCTTTGCGGCAAAGCATTTCGTAAGTATCCCGCGCGCTGTGTCCCAGCGCTAAAACTAAAATTTGACAGGGAATCTGCTCGCCACTAGATAATGTGACTCCGGCTATTTGTCCATTTCGAATCTCCAGATCACTTACCAGCGTCTCAAACCGCACATCGCCGCCCAGGTGAATTATTTCAGTGCGAACCGCTTTTACCACCTGTTTTAATATATCGGTTCCAATATGCGGTTTTGCACGGTATAAAATTTCTTCGGGAGCTCCGAAATAGACGAGATCTTTTAAAATATTCATAATCTTAGGATCGGAAATGCGTGTTGTCAATTTGCCGTCTGAAAAAGTGCCCGCGCCCCCTTCCCCAAACTGTATGTTGGATTCCGGGTTTAATTCTCCCTTTTCCCAATAATTTTGCACCGCTTTGGTACGCGAATCGACATCACAGCCACGTTCTAAAAGCAGCGGCCGGTATCCCATACGCGCAAGCGTCAGCGCGCAGAACAGGCCGCAGGGTCCGCTCCCAACAATAACCGGTGGATCTGCAAGCGAAATTGTACCCGGCACCGGCGCGCTTTCTTCTTCGTCCTTTAGCACAATCACATTTTTCCCGTCCGCCGCAACTTCGCCAGTTATCTCTAAATCTACACTGTATACAAAACACACATGCTTCTTGCGGGCATCCACCGATTGTTTCACGATCCGAAAATCCGTACAAGCTGAGCGCGGACAGCAGATTCTTTTTCGTACCATTTCCCTCAGTTCTTCCCATTCCGTTTCCAGCGGTGCTTTGATATTGTGCACGCGGACTTTCATGTCTATTCTCCTTTCGTAGCTAAAAAAACATCCGGGCATTTTGCTTCCTTCTAAGGGTTATCAAGCTTTTTATAAAAATTCGCAAAAAACGGAGTTAGATACATCCATGCCCGCTTTTGTAAGACGAATCCAGTCCCCGTCGATCTCTAACAGGTTCCATTCACAAAATTTTTTTAATTGCTTTGCGTACACCTTGCGAACGTCTAATCCAAATTCTTTGTTAAATTCTTTTTGGGAGACACCGCAGGTTTTGCGAAGTCCCAAAAACATAAATTCTGCCATTTGATCTTTCGGCGAAATAGTTTCTGTTTCTCTGCCTTCCAAAGGTGCAAGACTTGCTATTTTAACATATGCGTCTAAATCCGGCGGGTTTGCAAACCGGATGTTACCAATCTGCGAATGCGCCGCCGCTCCCAAGCCGATATATGGTTTTCTCTCCCAGTATTTATTGTTGTGCTTCGATTCAAAGCCTTTCATAGAAAAATTAGAAATTTCATACTGTGCGTAACCATGCTCCGCTAAATAAGAAACCAACTGATGATACATTGCCCGTTCTGCCTCTTCCTCCGGAAGGCGCAATTCTCCCGAATGAATCCTGAGCTCGAGCGGCGTCCCTGCTTCTAAAATCAGGCTGTAACAGGATAAATGCATAGGCGACAAATCAACTGCGCGCCGAACGCTTTCAAAAAATTTTTCTATGGTTTGCCCCGGCAAGCCAAACATCAGATCCAGATTGATATTTGCAAAACCAGCCCTCTTTGCATCTTTTACGCATTTTTCTGCCTCTTTGGCGCTATGGAGCCTGCCAAGCAGGGAAAGCTCCTCGTCATGAAACGACTGAATCCCTATGCTCAAACGGTTGGCGCCAGCTGCACGCAAACGTTTAAAATATGCTTCGTCCGCTGTTTTCGGATTACATTCCACCGTGATTTCGCAGTCTTTTGTCAGCTGAAAACAACCGCGCAGTTTTTCCAAAAGCCCGGTCAGCTGTTCTACACGCAGGCAGGTCGGCGTTCCTCCGCCTAAATATACTGTATCCGCACACAACCCACGGTAATGCTCCATTTCCAGCACAATTTGCTCAAGATAGCAATCTGCCCGGGATAAAAGTCCCGGGTAGGAAATAAAATCACAATATGAACATTTTTTGAGACAAAACGGGATGTGAACATAGACCCCGTATGTGTCATTTTTCTCAATCTTCATCTAATTTGAGTACGGACATAAACGCCTCCTGCGGCACTTCCACCGAGCCGACCTGGCGCATCCGTTTCTTCCCTTCCTTCTGCTTTTCCAGCAGTTTTTTCTTTCTGGTAATATCACCGCCGTAACATTTGGCTAAAACGTCTTTTCTCAGCGCCTTTACCGTTTCACGGGCAATAATTTTGTTCCCGACCGCCGCCTGAATCGGAATTTCAAAGAGCTGACGCGGAATCGAGGCCTTTAGCTTTTCTGCTATTCTGCGGCCTCTTGTATATGCTTTCGAAGAATGGACAATAAACGAGAGGGCATCTACCATTTCACCGTTTAATAAAATGTCCAGCTTAACCAAATCGGACTGCTGGTATCCTTTCATTTCATAATCAAATGAAGCATACCCCTTGGTGCGCGATTTTAACGCATCAAAAAAGTCATAAATGATTTCATTGAGCGGCAGGTCATAATGCAGCTGCGCGCGTGTAGAATCAATGTAAGTGGTGTTGATATAAACGCCGCGCCTGTCCTGGCACAGTTCCATGATATTTCCAATAAACTCCGTCGGCACCATAATATCCGCTTTTACAATGGGTTCTTCCATGTACTGAA
Source organism: uncultured Eubacteriales bacterium (assembly GCA_949299615.1). Lineage (GTDB taxonomy): Bacteria > Bacillota > Clostridia > UBA1381 > UBA9506 > RGIG1666. The sequence goes on from CASGBM010000017.1 coordinate 19,392, forward strand.
TTTCACTTCCGTCCGGCAAATTCGTCGGATTCGAAATATCTAATAGTTCACCGTTTGTTTTCATCACCTTATAAATAACGCTTGGTGCTGTTGTAACGAGGTCTAAATTATATTCCCGCTCTAATCTTTCCTGAATGATTTCCATATGCAAAAGCCCTAAAAAACCACAGCGAAAACCAAACCCCAAAGCAACGGATGTTTCCGGCTCATACACCAGCGCCGCATCGTTTAGCTGAAGTTTCGCCAAAGCATCGCGCAGATCTTCATAGCGCGCGCCGTCCGCCGGATAAATCCCGCAGAAAACCATGGGGTTGACCTGCTTATAGCCGGCAAGCGGTTCTTTGGCAGGATTCTTTTTCAGTGTGATCGTATCACCGACGCGCGTATCAGAAACATTTTTAATGCTTGCCGTTAAATAACCGACATCGCCTGCCAAAAGTTCCTCACACTTTAAAAAGCCGGAAGGGTGCAAATATCCCACTTCAACAACTTCAAAATCCTTTCCGGTTGCCATCAAATGGATGACATCACCGGCTTTTACGCGTCCTTCTTTGACACGAAAATAAATGATAACCCCCTTGTAGGAGTCATAATAGCTGTCAAAAATCAACGCCTTGAGCGGTGCGTTTTCATCGCCTTTTGGCGGCGGAATCACCTTAACAATCTGCTCTAGGACTTCGTCAATCCCAATCCCGTTTTTGGCAGAAATCCGCGGCGCATCTTCCGCCGGAATCCCAATCACGTTTTCAATTTCTTCTGCCACAAGGTCGGGCTGCGCCGCCGGAAGATCAATTTTATTAATGACAGGCATAATTTCAAGGTCGTGGTCAAGCGCCAGATAGGTATTCGCCAAAGTCTGCGCCTCGATCCCCTGCGCAGCGTCCACAATCAAAATTGCCCCTTCGCAGGCGGCCAAACTTCTTGAAACCTCATAATTAAAGTCCACATGTCCTGGCGTATCAATTAAGTTTAAGACATATTCTTCACCGTAAGACGCTTGGTAACGCAAACGAACCGCACGCGCTTTGATCGTAATTCCGCGCTCACGCTCCAAGTCCATATTATCTAAAACCTGTGATTCCATTTCCCGCTCTGTCAGCACTCCTGTTTTTTCCAGCAAACGGTCCGCCAGCGTGGATTTCCCATGATCAATATGCGCAATGATCGAAAAATTTCTGATTTTATCCAGTCGGTTCATTCTATCCTCCAAAAACAACAAAAATCCGTACTTTTGCAAAATATAACATTAAAGAGCCGCAATCAGCTTTGTGATCAGGCGGTTAAAATTTTCTTTGCTGTCTTTTGTATATTCCAGTTCTTTAATTTCATCCAGCAAACCGGCAGCCAGATTGGTCACAAAAGACAATGTAAAAATTTCCATTCCTGCATGCGCGGCGCAAATAACCTCCGGCACCGTAGACATTCCGACAACATCCGCGCCCAAAAGACGCAGCATCCGAATTTCTGCCGGTGTTTCAAAGCACGGTCCGGGCATATAGGCATAAATCCCTTCCCGAAGCGGGATTTTCTCCTCCTTTGCAATGTTTCCCGCTAAGGTGCGCAGCCTTTTAGAATACGCATGGCTCATATCATTAAACCGCGGTCCAAATTCATCGATGTTTTGACCGCGCAAAGGAGTATCATTAAAAAACTTGATATGGTCAGAAATCATCACAAGGTCTCCCACCTGATAATCCAAATTAATCGAGCCGACCGCATTGGTTAAAAGCAGGTTCTGAACCCCCAGTAATTTCATCACGCGGATCGGATACACTACCTCATCCATGGAATACCCTTCGTAATAGTGTATCCTCCCCTGCATAATCCATACATCTTTGCCGCATAAACTGCCCAGCACGAAACGCCCGGCATGATCCGGCGCGGTAGAAACCGGAAAGTGCGGGATATCGCCGTAAGGAATGATCTCTTTGTTTTCCAGTCTTTCGGCAAAATATCCCAAACCTGTCCCCAATACCAGCGCAGTTTCCGGTATTGAGCGGAAGCGCTCCCGCAGATATTGCGCCGATTCTTTTATTTGCTCTAAATTCTTATTTTCCATATACATCAATCCTTAAAATAACGGACGCCGGATTCAAATATTTTCTGATCTTGATTTCCAAATACATTCTGTGCAACATTTTTACCAATTCGTTCCGAATGTCCCATTTTGCCCAAAATTCTGCCGCAGGGGCTTGTAATTCCTTCAATTGCCGCAACGGAACCGTTCGGATTATACGCAGTTTCACACGTCGGATTGCCTGCAAGGTCTACATACTGCGTTGCAATCTGACCATTTTGTGCCAATTTTTTCACCCATTCTTCACTTGCCACAAATCTGCCCTCGCCATGAGATACCGGAATGGTATGAATATCGCCCACATTGACGCAAGAAAACCACGGCGACAGATTCGAACAGACACGGGTGTACACCATCTGGGACACGTGACGACCGATGGTGTTAAAGGTCAGCGTCGGGGAATCGCTCAAAATATCACAAATTTCGCCATGCGGAACCAAGCCAAGCTTAATAAGCGCCTGAAAACCGTTACAAATACCAAGCATTAAGCCGTCTCTATGGTTTAACAGCTCCATCACTGCTTCTTTCACGTCCGGATGACGGAACACCGTTGCAATAAATTTCCCCGATCCCTCTGGTTCATCACCGGCAGAAAAACCGCCCGGTATCATGATAATCTGGCTGTTTTGAATCCGTTTTACCATCTCAGCGGCAGATTCTTCAATATCACTTGGTACCAGATTTTTAATGACAAATGTATCACACACGCCGCCTGCGCGGGTAAACGCACGCGCCGTGTCATATTCACAGTTTGTACCCGGGAAAACCGGAATGAAAATGCGCGGGCTTGCAAACGTTGTCCCTGCCACAATCGGATGCTCATTGACAAACGTGTAAGAAGGTACGCTGTCTTTCGGCTCCTCTGCACGAATCGGATAGACGCCGGAAAGCGGTTTTTGCCAAGCCTCAATGAGAACATCCAGTTCCAACTTGACCTCTGCGCAGATAATCGCTGGCTCCGCGCAGGTCTCCCCTATTTTTAGTGCATCCGGCACACAGCCTTTTTCCGTCTCAATTACGATTGCACCCAGCTCCGGTGCAAACAAGTAAGGCATCGCACGATCCGAAAGACGTACGCCGATTTTATTACCAAATGCCATTTTACTGATTGCTTCTGCCAGCCCACCTGCACGCACCGTGTAGGCAGAACGGATTTTTCCTTCTTGCACCAAAGCAAAAATTTCACCATACATTTTTGTCAGCGCCGTAATATCCGGCAGTTCATCCGCTGTGCGCTTGATACGGAACAAATATAGATCGCTGTCTGCTTCTTTCAGTTCACCAGAAATGACTTTATCTGTTTGAACCGGATCAACGGCAAACGATACCAAAGTCGGCGGTACGTCCATATCGTTAAACGAACCTGACATAGAATCTTTGCCGCCAATAGCAGCAAGCTTAAGATTTGTCTGCGCCCAATAAGCACCCAAAAGCGCGGACATCGGTTTTCCCCAGCGTTTGGGGTCTTGTCCCAGGCGTTCAAAATACTCCTGAAATGTAAGATAAATTTTAGAATAATCTCCGCCGGCGGCCACAATTTTAGAAACCGATTCCACCACAGCGTATACCGCGCCATGGAACGGGCTCCACTCAGAAAGTTTTGGGTCATAGCCATAAGACATCAGTGTTCCGGTTGTTGTTTCGCCCGAAAGCACAGGAATTTTCGCAGCCATGCAAACGTTCGGCGTCAATTGATATTTTCCACCAAACGGCATTAACACCGTCCCGGCGCCAATGCTGGAGTCAAAACGTTCACAAAGCCCTTTTTGACTTGCTACGTTTAAATTGCCCATCAGCGCGAGCCACGCATCCTTCCAATTTTCCGTTGTCTGTTTTTCTGCAAAATAAGAATTATCTTTCGGCGCCGCAACCGTAACATCTGTATTTTTTACTGCTCCGTTTGTATTTAAAAAATCACGCGAAATATCACAAATTGTTTTCCCGCGCCAAGACATCGTCAAGCGGTTTTTATCCGTTACATCCGCCACTTTCGTCGCTTCCAGGTTTTCAGCATGGGCAAACGAAATAAAGCGTTCCATATCCTCTTTGGAAACCACAACTGCCATGCGCTCCTGAGATTCGGAAATGGCAAGCTCCGTACCGTCGAGACCTTCATATTTTTTCGGCACTTTGTCAAGGTCAATTACCAAGCCGTCTGCCAGTTCGCCAATTGCAACAGAAACGCCGCCTGCACCAAAATCATTGCAGCGCTTGATCAGTTTCGTTACGTCACCGTTTCGGAACAGTCTTTGCAGTTTACGCTCTACCGGCGGATTTCCCTTCTGCACCTCCGCGCCGCAGCTTTCCAGCGATTTTTCCGTATGCGCTTTCGATGACCCCGTAGCACCGCCGCATCCATCGCGCCCGGTTCTGCCTCCTAACAGGATGACAACATCACCTGCTTGGGGACGCTCTCTCACTACATTTTGCTTCGGTGCGGCGGCAATAACAGCGCCGATTTCCATTCTTTTCGCGATATACCCTTCATCATATATCTCTGTTACCTGCCCGGTTGCAAGCCCGATTTGGTTGCCATACGAACTGTATCCGGCAGCCGCTCCGGTAGAGATTTTTCTCTGCATCAGTTTGCCCGGCGTTGTTTGCGCTAAGGTTTTGCGCGGATCGCCCGAACCGGTAACGCGCATTGCCTGGTACACATAGGAACGGCCGGAAAGCGGATCGCGGATTGCGCCGCCGAGGCAGGTAGCCGCACCGCCGAACGGTTCAATTTCTGTTGGATGGTTGTGCGTTTCATTTTTAAACATCACCAGCCATTCCTCTATTTTCCCGTCAACATCTACGTCAACACAGATCGAGCATGCGTTAATTTCTTCTGATTCATCAATCTCTTTTAAATAGCCTTGTTTTTTCAGTTCTTTTGCCGCAATCGTTGCAATATCCATCAGGCATACATCTTTTTTCTTGTTTACATACAGCGTTTCTCTCGCTTTTTTATAATCAGAAAACGCCTGCCGGATCGGCTCTGCATATTTTCCCGGTTCAAACGAAACCTCGTTAATTTTAGTAGAAAAAGTCGTATGCCGGCAATGATCCGACCAATAAGTATCAATCATCCGCATTTCCGTAATCGTCGGGTCACGTTTTTCCGTTTCTGCAAAATAGTGCTGGCAAAAAAGAATGTCATCCAAATCCATGGCAAATCCATACTTTAAAAGCATTGCCTTTAACTCGTCTTCTGACAAAGAAATAAAGCCCTCCAGCACAGCAACGTCAGCGGGAACGTTCGTTTCCATCTCAAGCGTATCAAAATGACCCATAGGAGCTTCCCAGGCTTCTACGGGATTGATCAAATATTTTTTTATTCTTTCCAAATCCTCTTCGGTAATATCCCCGATTAAAACCGTCAGCTTTGCCACGCGCACATTCGGCCGTTCTTTTTTTGTCAAAAGCTGGATACATTCTGCTGCCGAATCCGCCCGTTGGTCATACTGCCCCGGAAGCAGCTCGCTGGCAAAAAATCTGGCACCTTCCGGAATGGGATATTCCTCATCATAAGCAAAGTCAACCGGCGGCTCGCTGAATATTAAATTCCGCGCCGCCGCATATTCTTCATCCGTAATTCCCTGCACATCGTACCGGTGCACTAAACGCACCTCTTTAAGGCCGTCCATCGACAGGTTCTCTTTTAAGTCCTTTAATAAATGAGATGCTTCCACATCAAATCCTTTTTTCTTCTCCACATAAATTCTTCGTACGTTTGCCATTTGCGCCCTCCAAATGTTTACTGAGTGATTTTTTGTTTTTCCTATCAAAACAAAAGAAACTGCACAGCAGTTTCATATGATTTCTAAAAATCAGTTTGGGGATTTCTATGCCGAATACAGCCGGAAAAAGGTAAGCCTCCTTCGCAATCGCTAAATTTCATTAAAGGACAGCATCGTTGCAAATCCATATTCATCCACACGCAAGCGGCAGATACCGGCATAATTTGCCTGAAAATGCCAGCCGCCTTCTAAATTCATGTCCAAAAGCATAGATAAAATATTACGGATGCAGGAAAGATGGGTAACAATCAAAATCTTTCCTTTCTCATGTCTTGCAAGTATTTTTCGGATTGCATCCGCATTTCGTTCGCAAACCTGCAATTCACTTTCCCCTTTGGGGATTTCATATTCGAACCAATTGTGAAACCATTCATGGTGCTCATCCGGATATTTATCCTGAATCTCCTCCATCGTCATCTCTTCCCAAATTCCAAAATTCCTGTCACAAAGCTCCCCCATCGTTTCCGCAGAAATGAACAGGCTTTTTGCAATCGGCGCAGCCGTGTCATACGACCGCTTAAGCGGACTGGTGTAAATAGCATCCAGCTTTTCTCTCGCAAAAGTCCGTGCAAGAGAAAGCGCCTGCCTCTTTCCGCGCTCATTGAGCGGAATATCTGTAACGCCGATATGTTTGTTGGTAACAACATTCGCCGTTTCCCCGTGGCGGACTAAAATCAGTTCAAGCATATGATCCCCTCCTATATCATATGGAATATCATATCATATCTTGCTCCGTTTTGCAATTCATTTTTCGCGAAAACTGTCAAATATCCTCAAAACCGGTAAACGCTTCCGTATTTTCATACCGTAAATTGCAATTAAGCTAAAAAATATACAAAAACCGCCGGCATTGCCGGCGGTTCAGCGTGTCGATAAAGTCGACACGCTTCAAGTCGAAACCTCTTTTCAAGAGTTTTCGCTTAAAAACAAGGGCTTTCGTTCGCACGGCGCTCTCCGCGCCAGCCCTTGATATGAGCGGTTTTCGTGGTACACGCCCACGAAAACCGCATATTTAAGTACAGGCGGTTTTCGTGGTACACGCCCACGAAAACCGCATATTTAAGTACAGAGGGGTTTCCCCTCTGGCAACTCCCCATAATTGCGAAAAGATAGGTTTATCTACAGTCTGAACCGCCGGCATTGCCGGCGGTTTTACTCGTATTGAATTAATTTGCTCTTGTAACTTTATTCGAACGAAGGCAACGGGAACAAACAGAAATTGTTTTCGGTGTACCAGCCACCATAGCTTTTACCTTTCTGATATTCGGTTTCCAAGTACGGTTGCTTCTTCTGTGAGAATGGCTGACCTTTATCCCAAATGTAACGCCTTTGCCGCAAATTTCACACTTTGCCATCTATATTGCACCTCCCATTGCATCATCAATTTACATATTCACAAAACAACAGAGATATTATATCAGATTTATAAGCAGAATGCAAGTACTTTTTTTATAATTCCCTGTATTCCTTATTTGTACCGTAAAAATCACAATCAATATAAACGAAAACCCTTGCCGGCACAAGCCGGCAAGGGGCACATTACTATTCAAGAATATAGACAGTTGCGCTTTGTCTGCCAAAAGCATAACATTCTGCGCGCGTGTTATAACATAAATCTACTTTATTTCCTTTAATTGCTCCGCCCGTGTCGCCGGCAATTGCAAAACCATAAACCCATGATTTTCCGCCGTCAGAAGACTCTACATACACGCGCGACCCCAGCGGGATTACGTTTGGATCAACGGCAATCACGCCATACTGCGCCGTCATACCTGTTGCGGTTCTGCCGCCGTATCCGCCATTGCTTGCCGGAGACGGATCATATGCCGTTGCAGTACACTCGAGCACCTTTTTATAGCGGACGCCGCCGCGCGATGTCTGGACAAATTTTGCTTCGCTCGTTCCATACTCCACAATTTTTGCTACCGGTTCTACCAACACGTTCTGCGAAAGCATAACCTTATCCACTACCTCGCCATCGCGTGTAGTCACTTGAAAAGTTGCTTCGGCCCAGCCGGTGTCACCCTGCTGAACAACATGAACATATCCCTTTTCTTTATCCTCTCTGGGCACGCTGACCTCATGAAAAGACATCAGTTGTTCTTCCATTACCGTTTTAATTTCAACGCGGACAATCGTTACTTCCATTCCTTCCGACACGGGAGTATCTAACGCCGGAGTAACCTCATCATGTTCACCAAGCGTAACCCCTGCGTCTAACAAAGCCTCACCCAAGGTATTTTCACAACTGTAAATATCTCGTGTTACACCATAAAACCATTTTCTGGGCGCGCTTGATGATGATTTCATCTTTGTTCTTCAGTTCTTCCTCTAACGCAACAGAAACCCGGTCTCCAGTCCTCAAAACAATATTTTGTTCTGCCAAAGCTTCTTCTACGTATTTTTTTGTAGTCGTTACAGAAATTATTTGGTCTCCGTCATGAATTGTAATGTGTTTTGTGCTCGCAAAGCCAAAGAGAAAAACGGAAACAGCCATCACCGATACAACAATCACGCAAACCGCTAATATTCTGCGCAATGAGATGCTGTGCTTGTTTTCCCCTGTGTTCTTAAAAAGCATAAATACCCTCCTTGTAAATTATAACACAGTTGTTACGAAAGTGTTACAAATTCATGGAACGATGACTATTATAAAACATTTTCAGCGAAAAGTCAAACAAAAATCGTTGATTCAGCATAAAACATGAAAAAAATTTTTTCCATTTTATGGATAACGATTTTCTAATTCCACGTATACCCTAGTATGAACAGAGGTTTGGATATTTATACCAATTTTATTAAAATTTTTGTTTTTTGCTTTTATAAATTCCATTTTTTTCAAAATACTTACAAATGTTAGTCGATTTATTCTCCTCCTACTGTAATTTGATCTTTTATTTTTTCAAATTTTTTATCTCCGATTCCACTCACCTTTTTAATGTCATAAATCGTTTTAAATGGCGTTTGTGCCCGGTATTCAACAATTCGTTTTGATAGGACCGGACCAATTCCTTCCAAACGGTCCAATTCTTCTGCAGTCGCTGTATTTATGTTAATTTTCTCCGTTAATTCTGAACCTGTCCCGGTTTCCATTGCCGCTGAGGTTGCAGCGTTCTCTTCCTTCGGCGGATCAGTATTTAATTTTGTCCCCGAACTTTGCGCTGTTTCCTCCACGTCATCTGCCTCTTTGGTGGCCTCTGCATAAACAGCGCCGGCCTCTTCAGAAAACAAGGGCTTTGACGAAGTTATTATTTTGGGGTCAGGAAGTTTCTTTTTCTGCCAGTTTAGCAACAACGATCCAGCGACAGTAAAAACACAAATAAGACCAATCGTTATGCAAACTGTCCTTTTTTGTCTTGCGTCCATGATGTCACTTCTTTTCCTTATTATTTTTCCATTTATGTCTGCAATCTGCTATTTTAGAGTCGTTTCGCAGATTTCCATATCAATTATACATAAAAATTTTATTCGTGACAATTGCCACATAGTGATTATTATAATATAAATGTAGCAAAATGCGAATGTTTCTTTCTCTTTTTTGTTAAAATACTGGAAATTTTATGTGAATTGTGTTATGATAATATATTATATATGATACAAGTAAGGTATTTTAACAATAGATAAGGGGTATGGAAATGGCTGCAACAAAGAAAAAAAAGGCGGCAACAACTCGATCAAAAACTTCTGCAAGATCCGGTGCAAAAAAAACCGGAAGCCGTACAGCGCAACCGCAGGCAAACGCCATGCGTTTGGAAATGACTGCTCTGTTTACTGTCGTTGCCGGAATTTTATTAGCTGTATTTTTATATGCTCCCGCCGGTGTTTTGGGCGGCTGGCTGAAATCATTTTTCCTTGGACTATTGGGGATTCCTGCATACCTACTCCCGCTTCTACTGATTGCCAACGGTGTGCACCATGGAATAAATAAAAAATATCAAGAAAACCGCTATAAATACATCCTAACCCTTGTGGGGATTTGCATTCTCAGCGGTATTTTTCACTTGTTCTCTCTTCTGCCAGTTATGAACCCTTTTGTTCTCTCCTGCCTGTCTGACTACTATTTAAACGGCGGCTACGGCTACGGCGGCGGATTGATCGGAGGAATCATAACGGATGTTCTGCGCAACATGGTAGGTCCGATCGCGGCAGGGGTTATTTTATTTACTGTACTCATTGTTTTAATTATGATCATTACCAAATGGTCTCCTGTCAAAGCGCTGCTGCGTGTCATAATCTGCGCTGCAAGAAATGCTAAAGAAGCAAAAGAACAAATTCAAGATGAAGTTTTCATTCGGTCTCAAGAAGTACCTCCACCTTCACAGCCTCATCGCAGTGCAAAAGCAATCCCAAACTTTAGCGATGACGAGGTGACACGCAGTGAGAAAACGCCATCCGATGAAATTCACGCTGAAGACATTTTAAAAAAGCCTTACGAAGACGAATCTTATATTCCGGAATCTTTGCGTGATATTGATGTAAATATCAGTATGGACATAGATAATATTGATGAAATATTAGAACATGCCCTGCCGGATTCCGGCTTCTCTGCCGACGATGATTGGAATAACAATTTGAAAAAATCTGCTGCCGTTTTGACAGCATATAATAATATAGAAGAAACTCCGGCAGAATTTCATAAAATTGCTCAAAATACTGCACCGCAAATCGCTTGGCAGACACCAACTCCCGCAGAGGAAAATAGCATTGACGATGTAGATGAAAGTGCAGCTGAGGATGAAAAAATAATTACTAAAATTGAAAAGGTCAAAGGCATGGAAGATGTCTCTTCTGAAATTGAGGAAGAAATTTACGAAAAAATCCCTTACACCTATCCGGACATTGATCTTTTGGATGATTTTTCCGCCGCGAGAGACAACAGCAATTCCCGCAATGAACTGAAAGAAACCGCTCAAAAACTGATTGCAACCTTAAAAAGCTTTAATGTGGAAGCAAAACTGTTAAATGTAAGTAAGGGACCTACCGTTACGCGCTACGAACTTAAGCCGGGAGACGGCGTGAAAGTCAGTAAATTTGTAGGCTTAGCGGATGATATTGCCCTGCGTTTGGCCGCAAGCGGCATTCGGATAGAGGCTCCGATCCCTAACAAAGAAGCAATCGGCATAGAAATCCCAAATAAAACGGTTGATATGGTACATATCCGTGAAGTTTTGGATTCGGACGAATTCCGGAACTTTCCGTCCAAGCTTGCCTTTGCCCTCGGCAAAGATATCACCGGTCGAAATGTGGTGTTTGACATTGCGAAAATGCCTCACGTTTTGATTGCCGGAGCAACCGGTTCTGGAAAAAGTGTGTGTATTAACACTCTGATCACCAGCCTGATCTATAAAGCTGACCCGAACGAAGTCAAACTGCTGATGGTGGATCCAAAAGTGGTAGAACTCGGGATTTACAATGGCATTCCCCACCTTTTGATCCCGGTTGTCACCGACCCTAGGCGTGCTTCCGGCGCGCTGTATTGGGCAGTGCAGGAAATGGTGCGGCGTTACAGCATGTTTGCCGAAAGCAATGTACGCGACATCAAAGGCTATAATAACATGATTTTGGAGAGCGGAAAAGAAAACACTCTGCCGCATATCGTTATCATTATTGACGAACTTGCCGATCTGATGATGGTGGCGCCGAACGAGGTGGAAGATTCTATCTGCCGTCTGGCACAAATGGCGCGCGCCGCAGGCATGCACCTTGTCATTGCAACGCAGCGGCCGTCCGTTGATGTTATCACAGGTCTGATTAAAGCAAATATCCCGTCGCGTATTGCGTTTTCTGTGTCCTCGCAGATCGACAGCCGAACGATTTTGGATTCCGGCGGCGCAGAAAAACTGCTGGGGCGCGGAGATATGCTGTTTGCTCCTATGGGCGCCTCAAAGCCGACCCGATTGCAGGGCGCATTTATTTCTGACAAAGAAGTAGAGCGCGTCGTGGAATTTATTAAAAACGGCTCAAAAGTGAAATATGATGAAGATATCATTGAAAAAATAGAAAACGGCAAACCAATTAACATTAACGAACCGAACGGAGACGCCGGCGACAATGATGAACTATTGCCGCGGGCGATTGAAATTGCCGTAGATTCGGGAAAAATTTCTGCCTCTTATCTTCAGCGCCGCTTAAAAGTTGGCTTTTCCCGTGCGGCACGCATGATTGACCAAATGGAGGAACGCGGCTGGATCGGTCCTCCGGAGGGAAGCAAGCCGCGTGAGGTCTTAATCAGTAAAGAAGATTATTTGGAAATGAGTCTGCAATAGGCATAAAATAAAACGGTATCGAGAGGAAATTATGAATGGAATTGAGGCGGGTTTTCTGCCCGTAAGCAAAGAGGATATGAATTGCCTGGGATGGGATTGTCTGGATTTTTTATACATATCCGGAGATGCCTATGTGGACCACCCCAGTTTTGGTCATGCCATCATAACGCGTGTTCTCACTGCCGCGGGCTACCGGGTCGGGGTGATTGCCCAGCCGGATTGGAAAGACAAGGAGTCCTTTCTTAGGTTAGGCCGTCCGCGCCTGGGCGTGCTGGTCAGCGCCGGAAATATGGATTCCATGGTAAACCATTACACCGCCGCGAAAAAACCGCGGCACGATGATATGTATTCGCCCGGCGGCAAAGCCGGCTTTCGTCCTGACCGCGCAACGATTGTTTACTGTAACCGCATTCGGGAAGCCTTCGGCAATATTGCGCTGATCATCGGCGGCATTGAAGCAAGCCTTCGGCGGTTTGCCCACTACGATTACTGGTCAGACCAAGTGCGTCGGTCTATTTTAGTTGACAGCCGAGCCGATCTCTTGATTTATGGAATGGGCGAAAAACCGGTTGTGGAAATTGCTGACGCACTAGAGCACGGCACACCCATTAAGCAGATTACGCACATACGCGGAACATGTTTTTTAACAAAAGATGCGCCGGAAGCCGGAAACCATCTCCGCTATGTCCCGTCGTTTGAAGAGGTGCGTGACAATAAGCGCAAGTATGCCGAAGCGGTTCGAATTGAATCGGAAGAACAAGACAGCGTCCGAGGCGCTGCTCTAGTGCAAAAACATATTGACCGCTATCTGGTTCAAAATCCGCCTGCGCCGCCTTTGTCTCAAAACGAGATGGACCGGATCTACGCCCTGCCTTATGCGCGGACGTATCATCCGATGTATGAAAAGGCCGGCGGCATTCCGGCAATTCAGGAAGTAAAATTCAGCTTAACCAGCGTACGCGGCTGTTTTGGCGCGTGTAATTTCTGCGCACTCGCTTTTCACCAAGGGCGCGTCATTCAGACACGAAGCCATAAATCTATTCTTGCGGAGGCGCAAAAATTTCTGCACGATCCTGATTTTAAAGGCTATATCCACGATGTTGGAGGGCCAACCGCCAATTTCCGCACGCCAGCCTGCGAAAAGCAGCTAAAATCTGGTGTGTGTAAAAACAGGCAATGCCTGTTTCCGAAAGCATGCCCCTCTTTAAAAGCGGATCACCGCGACTATCTGAAACTTTTGCAGCAGCTGCGCGATTTGCCGGGCGTCAAAAAAGTATTCATTCGTTCCGGTATTCGTTTTGACTATTTGATGAAAGATTCCAGCGACAAATTTTTCCGCGAATTGTGCGAACACCACATCAGCGGCCAGCTCAAAGTCGCTCCGGAGCACATTTCACCGAATGTGCTCTACTATATGGGAAAACCCGAACGCAAAGTATATGACGCATTTGCGGAAAAATTTTACCGCATTAACGAACAGCTGGGAAAAAAGCAATATCTCGTTCCCTATTTAATGTCGAGCCACCCGGGCAGTACACTGGAGGATGCTGTCTCCCTGGCGTTATATTTAAAAGAACATCACATTACCCCACAGCAGGTGCAGGATTTTTATCCGACTCCGGGAACCATTTCCACCTGCATGTTTTATACCGGGATTGACCCGCGGACTATGCAGCCGGTCTATGTACCCAAAAGTCCGGAGGACAAAGCTATGCAGCGGGCACTTTTGCAATATAAAAACCCTGATAACTACACTTTCGTTTACCGTGCCTTAACCAAGGCAGGAAGACAAGATTTAATCGGGTTCGGACCAGAGTGTCTGATCCGTCCCAAACAAAGGCAAACAACCGAAAAAGGAGGATATAAAAAGAATGAACGCAAAAATACTGGACGGAAAAAAGGTATCCGCAAGGATCAAGGAAGAATTAAAAGAAGAAGTGGCAAATCTAAAAAGAGATAAAGGCATCGTGCCGGGTTTAGCGGTAATTATCGTCGGCGACGACCCGGCGTCTAAAATTTATGTCCGCAATAAAAAACTAGCCTGCGAAACAATCGGGATTCATTCGGAGGAATATGCCCTGCCGCAGGATACTACGCAGGAACAGTTGCTTGCGCTGGTAGATGAATTAAATCGTAAAAAAGAAATACACGGGATTTTATGCCAGCTTCCTTTGCCAAAGCATTTAGATGAAGAAGCCGTGATTCACGCCATCTCCCCGAAAAAGGATGTAGACGCGTTTCACCCGGTGAATGTAGGAAAAATTATGATTGGCAATTACGATTTTCTGCCGTGTACGCCTGCCGGCGTGATGGAACTGATTCACGAAAGCGGAATTAACGTTGCCGGTAAAGAATGTGTCGTTGTCGGAAGAAGCAATATTGTCGGCAAGCCCATGGCAATGCTCCTGCTCCATGAACATGGAACCGTTACCATCTGCCATTCCAAAACCCGCGATTTAAAAGAAGTCTGCCGCCGCGCGGATATTTTGGTTGCCGCGGTGGGTGTTCCGGAACTGATCACCGGCGATATGGTAAAAGAAGGCGCCGTGGTCATTGACGTTGGGATGAACCGCTTGGAAAACAAAAAATTAGTAGGCGATGTTGCCTTCGACAGCGCCGCTGAAAAAGCCTGCGCGATCACGCCCGTTCCGGGCGGTGTAGGCCCCATGACAATTGCCATGCTGATGAAAAATACCGTAAAAGCGGCAACGATCCACGAATAATATTGTGAAATATCTGCCAATGAATTTAAAGTTCGTTCATAATTGACCCTTGCGGTTTGCAATTTAAAATGCTATAATAGGAAGAGTAAGGTTATACCAAAATCGGCTGATCCATTTTCTTTTGGCAAAGCCGGTAAGGGATGAGAATATTGTACAGGAGGAATTAAAAAATGGAAGTTAGACATTCTTGGAATCCAGAAGATGCAAAACACTACACTACTGAGCAGCTCAGGAAAGAGTTTTTGATCCAGGATTTGTTCCCTGCCGATGATATTAAGCTGGTTTACTCTCATGTTGACCGGATCATTGTCGGCGGTATTTGCCCGGTAAACAAAACTTTAAAACTGGAAGCAAGCAAAGAACTCGGCGTGGATTATTTCTTAGAGCGCCGCGAACTTGGTATCATTAACATCGGCGGTGCAGGCCAGGTCATTTTAGACGGCGAAGTTTATGATCTTGCTCCGCGTGACGGTCTGTATGTCGGCATGGGCACAAAAGATGTTGAATTTAAAAGCAATGACCCAAAATGCCCGGCGAAATTTTATATGAATTCTGCTCCGGCACACAAGACCTATCCGACGGTTAAAATTGACATTACAAAAGCAAACAAAAGAAAGCTCGGTACACCGGAAGAATCTAATGTTCGTACCATTAACCAATTCATCCATCCAGATGTTTGCGACACCTGCCAGCTTCTGATGGGAATGACGGTCTTAGATCCGACCAGCATGTGGAACACCATGCCGTGTCATACGCATGAACGCCGGATGGAAGTTTATCTCTATTTTGATATTCCGGAGGACGGCGTTGTCTTCCATCTGATGGGCGAACCGAACGAAACCCGTCACATTGTTATGAGAAATGAAGAAGCCGTGATTTCACCAAGCTATTCCATCCATTCCGGTGTAGGTACCAAAAGCTACACCTTCATTTGGGGTATGGTTGGTGAAAATCAGAACTTTGATGACATGGACCATGTTGCAATGAAAGATTTAAAATAATTTTGCGAGTCTATGATGTAATTACATAAAGGTTGTGCACAATGTGCAAAAGAGAATATGGAAAGGATGAAATAACATGTTTGATTTGAAAGGAAAAATTGCTCTGGTGACAGGTGCATCCTATGGGATCGGTTACGCCATTGCAAAGGCATACGCCCAAGCCGGCGCGACCATTGTTTTTAATGACATTAAGCAGGAATTGGTTGACAAAGGCCTTGCAAGCTACAAGGCGGACGGCATTGACGCGCATGGCTATGTCTGTGACGTTACGGATGAAAATGCGGTCAATGAGTTAGTAGCAAAAATTGAGAAGGAAGTCGGCGTAATTGATATTTTGGTAAACAACGCCGGTATCATTAAACGGATTCCGATGTGCGATATGAGCGCAGCTGAATTTAGACAAGTCATTGATGTGGACTTAAATGCGCCGTTTATCGTGTCAAAAGCAGTCATTCCGTCCATGATTAAAAAAGGTCACGGAAAAATCATTAATATCTGTTCTATGATGAGTGAGCTCGGCCGTGAAACGGTTTCGGCTTACGCTGCAGCAAAAGGCGGATTGAAAATGCTGACCAGAAATATTGCTTCTGAATACGGCGAATACAACATTCAATGTAACGGCATCGGTCCTGGTTATATTGCCACGCCGCAAACAGCGCCTCTGCGTGAAAAACAGCCGGACGGTTCCCGCCATCCGTTTGACAGCTTTATTATAGCAAAAACACCGGCAGCCCGTTGGGGAACACCGGAAGATCTGGCAGGCCCGGCCGTATTTTTGGCGAGCGATGCATCCAACTTTGTCAACGGCCATATCCTTTATGTTGACGGCGGTATTTTAGCTTATATCGGAAAACAGCCGTAATAAAATTTTGATTAATTAAAATTAAAAAGCTGACCCTGCTAAAAAACAAGGTCAGCTTTTATATTTTGAATCCTATTTTCAATATCCACTTTCTCCGTAGGGTGCGGCGCCACGGCGCACCGAAAATTTTATACCTCTCTGCGGATATGAACCGGGGCACCACAGCGCCGTCCCCTACGGATAATGCTTTGTTTTTTATCCTGCGGCTAATTTGCTTGCGCAAATGCATACTCTCCAATAAACAGCACCTGATCATTTTTATCATCACGGATAAAAAAGACAAACGGTTGATCTGCCCGGAAAACGACCAGCTCCGGCTGCTGTATTGCAGATGTGGCTCCTCCCATGCCTCCCATGGTAATCACCGCCGCTTCCGTGCCGTTTTCGTCCACTTCAATATATGTTTTTTGAAGTACCGTCATCAGATATGTATTATAATCCGGATTCGGTGTTGTCATTGCGCCAAATTCTGCTAACGCGCTGTCATACGCCAAATTCATCCCCATGGATTTCAAGGCTTCGTCAAAGGAAGTCGCCGTCTCCACTTTGAATTTTGGCATCATCAGTTCTACTCTTTTGTTTTCCATGAAATCCAGGTATTTTTCCGGATTTTCACATTCTCCCAATACCAGATACATGGAAAAATTATAATCTTCATACGGCAGACGCACCATCTGCATCGTATCATCTGCATAATAGAGCGCTTGCAAAGTCTGGTTTAAAAAACTAATCTCACTCTGCTTGCCGTTTTTATCCGTAAAAATATCTTTTTTGGTTTGCGATGCCGCAAACGGTTTTGCCCAGGCTGCTTTAAAATACACCGCATTGAGCAGGCAAGCTAAAAAATCCTCTCTATCAACCAAGTCCTCCGTCAAAATATCTGTTATTTTCCCATGCGTTTTTTCTTTAACCCATCCGTTAACAGTGCTGAGAGCGTTTTGACGGTTAATTTCTCCCGCTTCTCCATCGTAAAACTCCTTCACCAAAGCTTTATAAGAATCCAAAAATTGCATTTTGCTGGGATGGTCCGTATTGAGCCAAATCGAATTGGCAATTTCAATCGCGACTTTATCCTTTTGTGCGTATTCTGCCATAAGGCCTTTCGCATACTCATTATACTGCGCAATCTCACTGGTTGATAGCAGCGAAAGAATTTCTTCCTGCGTCTTGCCTTCCGCCCCGTTAGCGATTAAGGCAAGTGCCATTTCAAGGCTCAGAGGTGAGTACATATAATTTTCATCCTGCGGCATCCATTCTCTTAGTTTCCAAGATAGCGGCTGCGTGTTTTCGTTTTTCGCCGCCAAAAGGCGGTCTGCATCTTCTTGGGTGCAAACCTGTTTTTCCACTAGTTGGTCTAACACAGTTGCACCGGAAGCGGTTTTTGCCAGAAGAGAAGCATAGCACAGGTATACAGCATCGCTTCGCAGCAGTTGATAATCTGCCGCCTCTACTGCAAGTCTTGCATACTCATTAGAAAAAAGCCCTGCCTCTATTGCTTTTTCATACACGTTATCTAATGTCAAATCGCGGTAACCCATAATTCCAAGCAGCATTTTAGCAAATTCCCGTCCTGTCACACCGCGCCCAGGCAGAAACTCGGTTTCAGAAACGCCGTTTATGTACCCTCTCTCCACTCCAAAAGCAATGTGCGGCGCCATCCAGCTTGTTTCTTCTACATCGGAAAACCCTGTCATCTTGTTTCCCGAAAGTGCAGTTTTTTCCTCACCAGCCATTCGTACAGCCAAAGCCGCCGCCTCTGCCCGTGTTACGCCGCGCTCCAGCTCCATTCCATCTTCCGTGCCGTAAAACAAGTGAAGCTGTGCCAAAACTTCCGCCTCCTGTTTTGCCAAAGGAATCTCCGTCTGCGTATCTCCAATCCGATACCCTGCCGCTGGCAAAACCGCACTCACAGCTAAAATTACACTGAGAAAAACTGCCCACCTTGCCTTTTTCATAACTTTTCCTCCTCACCAGTTTTTAACCATTTGCTGCAAAGCCAAAATAAGGATATATTTTCTAACATAATAGACTAAATTAATCAGAAAAAAGTTCCAAAACGGTCTTTTCGTCCGGCTTATTTTTACTTCTCTCCGTTTCCTTTTCACATTCCGGTAAAGCGCAGCTAATATGTTCGCCCATTGGCAACACAATCGTAAATTGGGTGCAGCAGTCCGCACTTTCGGCTGTGATACTGCCGCCGTGGGCTGTTACAATTTCTTTTGCAATTGCAAGTCCAAGCCCCGCTCCGCCGCTGCGGCTGGAACGGGACTGGTCAAGCCGGTAAAACTTTTCAAAAATGGTTTCTAATTTTTCCGGAGGAATTGTCTCCCCTTTGTTTGAAATCGTAACAATAACAGTATCCTCCATCTTTGCATTTATTTTTATACTGCTCTTCTGATTGCTGTATGCCAAAGCGTTTTTCAGTATATTATTAAACACCCTTGCCAGTTTATCTGCATCCCCATAAAGATATAGCTCTTCCGGCGCCACAATTTCAATCTGTTTTTCTTCCGCTTTTGCAATTGGGTAAAATTCATCTGCCAACTGACGCAATAGCAAAGACAAGTTAAATTTCCTTTTTTCCAGCGGAATCCGCTGCAAATTAAACCGGGTAATTTCAAAAAATTCGTCTACAAGGTTTTCCAATCGATTTGCTTTTTCCAGCGCAATATGCGTATATTTTAATCTTTGCTGCTCCGGCATAGCATTTGCCTCTTCCAACAGACTCAGATAACCAATCACTGAAGTTAACGGTGTACGAATATCGTGCGCAAGATACATCACCAAATCGTTTTTTCTTTGTTCCGCCTCCTTTGCTTCATTTGTGCGGGTTTCCAATTCAATTTTCAGCTGGTTCAGCCGGTTTTCTACGGTTTCCAGTTCCGGCAGAAGTTCAATTTTTCTTGCCCCTGTATCCGTGATCAAATCTATTCCCCGGCTAATGTCATCAAAGTAACCGGTCATCCAGGAAACAAACAGGCGAATAAAGAAAAAAGATAATATGACAATTGACACCGCCATAATCCCGTTCATATTTTCCCGAATTAACGCGTCGTAAATGCCCAGTGCCGAATCATAAGATATTGACAGCATGGCGCAAATCAACTCTACAAGGATATTGCCCAGGTATCCCCGTACCATAGTACGCAAAAAAAAGACAGAAAAAAATGCCAACAGGACAAGCAGCACAATTCTCGTAAATAGTTTTCTTTTCAGTCGATGATAATCCCCTTTTCTACGTTTCAATTTTATAGCCTACCCCCCATACCGTTTTTATATATTTCGGATGTTCGCCCGAATCGTTCATTTTTTCCCGTAAGTGCCGAATATGCACCATAATCGTATTGTTGCTGCTGGTATAATATTTCTCGCCCCACACCTCACGAAAAAGCTGTTCTGAACTCATCACTTTGCCTTTATTTTTGCAGAGTTGCCACAAAATAGAAAATTCTGTCGGCGTCAGCACAAGTGTTTTTTCATTTAACGTGCATTCATGCGTTTCTTTGTTTAGCACAATGCCGGATACCGTCAGTACATTATCCTCTTCCTGCACCCCCGTATTATATCTGGTATAACGCCTGAGCTGTGCTTTGACCCGGGCAACCAGCTCAAGCGGCAGAAACGGTTTTGTGATATAGTCATCTGCCCCCAGGGTTAGACCGTTAATCTTATCTGTTCCGCTGTCCTTTGCCGTCAGCATGATCACAGGATAACGGTAATGCCGGCGAATATATTTACACAGTGAAAAGCCGTCCCCGTCCGGCAGCATAACATCCAAAAGGGCAAGATCTATTTTCTGCTCTTCAATCAGTTTCTTTGCCTGCTCCACATTACCCGCCTTTAACACCAAAAAGTTTTCATTATTTAAATATACTTCCACCAAATCCGCAATCTCGTTTTCATCGTCAACAACCAAAATCTGATAACTCATCATAATCCCTCCCTATAATTACTGCTCTATTCATATTCTATATCAAATTATACCGAAATTTGTCATATAAAGTCTTAAAAATTTCTTAAATTTATGATTATTGTACTACAAAATAAAAAAAAATTCAAAACTGCTTGACAATTTATTAATGGAAGAATATAATAACATATGAACAAATGATCATATGTTTATTGGAGGTGATTGTATGATTGATCAAAACAATATGGAACGGTGTGACTTTATTCACGCCCACGATGATATAATTCAAAAAGTAAAGGCACAGATGCCGGAAGATGAAATTCTTTATGATCTTGCAGAACTGTTCAAATTGTTTGGCGACTGCACCCGCATTAAAATCTTATATGTTTTGTTTGAATCGGAAATGTGCGTCTGCGATCTCGCACAGCTTTTAAATATGACGCAGTCGGCAATTTCCCATCAGCTCCGTGCCTTAAAACAAAACAAATTGGTAAAAAGCCGGCGGGACGGCAAAACCGTTTTCTACTCTTTGGCTGATTCTCACGTGACAACCATCATAAATCAAGGGATGGAACACATATCGGAACCATAATAGCTGGATAGCCGGTTTTGGAATCGAATCCGCTAAATTAAAGGAGGATATTATGAAAAAAACATATCAGCTTGAAAATTTGGATTGTGCAAACTGCGCCGCTAAAATGGAACGGGCTATCCGTAAAATAGACGGCGTGCATTCCGCCAGCATCCATTTTCTAACTCAAAAATTAATACTTGAGGCGGACGAGACAAACTTGGAAAATATATTAAAAGAATCCATTAAAGTTTGCAAAAAAGTGGACTCTGACTGTTCCATTATCATTTGAGAAAGGCGGCAGACATATGACTTTGAAACAAAAAAAAATGCTGGTTCGCATTCTTGTCAGCGCTGCTTTTTTAGTAATTGCTTTTGCTTTGCCGGTAACCGGCTGGCTTCGCCTCATTTGTTTTTTACTGCCCTATGCAATCATTGGCTGGGATGTGGTTTTAAAAGCGATTCGCAATATACTGCACGGTCAGTTATTTGATGAAAACTTTTTGATGGCTTTGGCTACCATCGGCGCCTTTTGTATCGGGGAATATCCGGAGGGCGCGGCGGTTATCCTGTTTTATCAAGTGGGAGAGCTGTTTGAAAGTTACGCTGTCGGCCGTTCGCGCCGCTCCATTTCTGAGCTGATGGACATTCGTCCTGACTATGCAAATATTGAAAAAGAAGGCGAATTAAAACAGGTGTCCCCAGAGGAAATTGCGGTTGGGGATGAGATTATTATCAAAGCGGGCGAACGCATCCCATTAGACGGAGTGGTAACAGAAGGTTTCTCTACCCTAAACACCTCTGCACTGACCGGCGAATCCCTGCCGCGCGAGGTTGCACCCGGCTCTTCGGTTATCAGCGGCTGCATTAATCAAACCGGACTTTTGCATGTAACGGTCACAAAACGGTTTGAAGAATCGACAGTATCTAAAATCTTGGACTTAGTGGAAAATTCCAGCTCTAAAAAAGCGCGCACAGAAAATTTCATTACACGCTTTGCGCGTTATTATACGCCGGTGGTAGTCTTATGCGCCGTGCTGTTAGCTTTGGTTCCTCCTTTGATTTTTCAAGGCGGCTGGAGCGACTGGATCCACCGTGCTTTTATCTTTTTGGTTGTATCTTGTCCCTGCGCCCTGGTCATATCCATTCCGCTCAGCTTTTTCGGCGGCATCGGCGGCGCCTCAAAATGCGGAATTCTGGTCAAAGGCGGAAATTATCTGGAGGCGCTTGCCCGTACGGATACGGTCGTATTTGATAAAACCGGTACATTGACGGAAGGCGTTTTTGAAGTATCCTGCATTCATCCTGAACCGGGCTGGCAAGAGGAATCCTTGTTAGAATATGCCGTTTTAGCAGAAAGTTATTCTGACCACCCGATTTCTCTTTCCCTGCAGGCGGCTTATACAAAACCGCTGGAAAAAAACAGAGTTGCCGACACAGAAGAAATTGCCGGACACGGAGTAAAAGCAACCATTGACGGAAAAAGCGTCCACGTAGGCAATGGAAAACTGATGTCACAAATACGCATTTCCTGGCACGAATGTCACCTGGCAGGAACCGCCGTGCACATTGCTGTTGACGGGGCCTATGCCGGTCACATTATCATTTCTGACCGCATTCGTGCTGACGCAAAACAAACAATTCAAGAACTGAAGCGGCAGGGCATCCGCAAAACTGCCATGCTGACCGGTGATGTGAAGAGCATTGCGGAGTTGGTTGCCAAACAGCTGGAGATTGATGAATTTCATGCTAATCTTTTACCCGCAGATAAAGTGGTATGTTTGGAGCAAATGATGAACGAACCCTCAAAGAAAGGAAACCTTCTGTTTGTCGGCGACGGGATTAACGATGCCCCTGTGCTGGCGCGGGCGGACATTGGGGTCGCCATGGGCGGTCTGGGGTCCGACGCAGCGGTAGAAGCGGCTGATATCGTTTTGATGGATGATAAACCCTCTAAAATTCCGCTTGCGATCCAAATTGCCCGCCGAACATTAACCATTGTCAAACAAAATATTGTGTTTGCCCTGTTGGTCAAATTTTTTGTACTCATTCTCGGGGCGTTTGGATTAGCAAATATGTGGGAAGCGGTTTTTGCCGATGTCGGAGTAGCTGTAATCGCTATATTAAATGCCTCCCGAGCCCTTCGCATTCGCTTTCGGTAATTTGTTTTTGGTGAACAGAATCAAGCCCGGATTTTCCACTGGTTTGAAAATCCGGGCTTGATTTATTTTACAGTTTGTATGGCTTTTTCAGCAAAACGGTTATTCACAATGATTTCATACGGCGCTTTGGTTTTCAGTTCCCCCGCCGAGCTCATTACCGTCTGCAAAAGTTCAAACGGCTCTTTTTGCAGCACCGGGTCGCTGTTCCAAACATCAATGGATTTGTACCGTTCCACTACCTTAGTCAAAATATCCAGGTCCGTATCCGGAAACGCATACTGCACCGCTTCTGCCACTTCTTTCGCCGAATGCTGCTGCACCCATTGCTGTCCGCGGTAAACGGCGTTGGTAAATTTTTGAATTAATCCTTCATTTTTCTCAATAAAACTTTTCTTTGCGGTATATGCCGTATACGGAATTTCGCCGCTTTCCTGGCCGATAGAACACAAAATATAACCTTTTCCCTCTTGTTCAATCATAGACGCCGTTGGCTCAAACAAAGAAACATACTCTGCTTCTCCGCCGGCAAAGGCACCTGCCATTAGCGAAAATTGGATGCTGTCATCTAATACCACATCATTTACCGGATCGATTCCGTTTTGCTTTATGATATATTCCAGTGTCATATACGGCACACCGCCTTTTCTGCCCGGAATGACGGTTTTCCCCCGGATGTCGTCCCATTCAAAGGATTCATTTGGCTCTTTTCCAACCAAAAAGGAGCCGTCGCGCTTGGTTAATTGGGAAAACACTTCCACATAATCTTCCTTTCCTTCGTTATAAACATAAATTGCCGCTTCGGGTCCGGACAGCCCAATTTCTATTTGGTCGGATAAAATTCCCGACATTACCTTATCCGTTCCCTGCAAATTGGATAATTCCAATTCCAAACCTTCGTCAGCAAAAAATCCCTGGCTGATTGCCGCATACTGCGGCGCATAAAAGACCGAGTGCGTTACTTCTCCTACTTTAATCTTGCGCAAACCGTCTGATTGACCGCAGCCGCTAAAACACACGATTGCAGTCATGAACGATAATATTAACGCTAACATCTTTTTTTTATGTACCATAATTCCATCAATCCTTTCTTTTTCGACGGCAATTATGCCGCCGGCATTTAATTTTATGAATGAAATCGTTTATGACATACGATTTTTTCCAATATCAGCACGCCTTCATATAACAGCGCAGCAAGCACTGCAAGAATGATTACGCTTGCCATTACCAAATCCAGCTGAAACACCTGTCCTCCATAAACAATTAAATAACCCAAACCTGCTTTGGAAACCAAAAATTCCCCCGCTATAACGCCCACCAAGGACAAACCAATGTTTATCTTTAAAGAATTAAACAAGGTGGGAAGATTGGCAGGAAAAACAATTTTAGAAAATATTTGGGACTTGCTGGCTCCAAATGTTTTTGCCATTTTAACCATTTCCCGGTCTGTTTGCAAGTAGCCGTTTAAAAGCTCTAAAATGGTGACAATCAGCGATATAGCAAGCGCCATTACAATAATCGCCTGCATGCCGGCGCCGACCCAAATGATAATAACCGGTCCCAGCGCAATTTTTGGCAGACTGTTTAAAATGACAAGGTACGGCTCGCTGATTTTTGATAATGTATCCGACCACCATAAAAGTGTAGCACAAACCATTCCAAGTCCCACACCAAGCAGAAAACCGACCATAGTTTCAAAACAAGTTACGCCTAAATGCATTAACAAACCATTTGAAGATAAGTTTAAAAAGGTTTTTACAATTCTGGACGGCTGGCTGGTAATAAAGCTGTCAATGAATCCTGCATTGGCTCCGATTTCCCACAGCGCCAAAAGAACAATTAAAATAAGAATTCGCGCTGTTAGGATTCCATATTTTTTATATGTAGTGCGTTTTAAATATTGTTTTCGCTCATCCGACAGCGCCGCCAACGTCACCTTTTTTTCTTTAAACATGGACGTCCAGCTCCTTCCATATGAGATTAAAATAACGGCTGAAGCTTTCTTCCTCTCGGCAGGCAAGCGGAGTTCTATTTTTCAGATTTTCAAATTGCACTGTATGAATTCCTTTTAATTGCGCCGGACGTTTAGTAAAAACAATAATACGGTCCGACATACTAATTGCCTCTGGAATGTCATGCGTAACCATAACCGTTGTTTTGTTCTCTTTTTTAATAATTTGGTACACATCGTCGCCAACCGAAAGACGTGTTTGATAATCCAAAGCGGAAAATGCTTCATCTAAAAGCAAAATATCCGGTTTTGCAACAAGCGTTCGTATCAGTGCAACACGCTGCCGCATCCCTCCGGACAACTGCGCGGGATAGTTATCTTTAAACTCATAAAGCCCATAGGTTTTCAGCAATTCATCTGCATAGGCCTTGGTTGCTTCGTTTACTTCTCCGCGAATTTCAAGCCCCAGCAGCACGTTTTTATAAATGGTTCTCCATTCCAGCAAATTATCATTTTGCAGCATATATCCGATTTTTGAAGAAATGCCTTTCATGGGTTCTCCTTCTACCAGCACCTCACCGGAACTGGGTGCAAGCAAGCCGCTGATAATGGAAAGCAGCGTAGATTTTCCGCAGCCGCTCGGACCTACCAGGCTCACAAACTCCCCCTTTTCTACCGAAAAGCTAACGTCTGTAATCGCATCAATTTCTCCTGTTGTATCCTGATATTTCATGCAAATATGTTTTATATCAAGCGCACTCAAAGATACCACCTCTCTTTTCTAACTCTCATAGTATCATTATATTGCGCACACTTTGTTTTGGTGATGAATTCTGTCAATAAGACTCGCAAAACAAGATTGCTTTTAGCGGATTGGCAACCTTAAAAAAGCAAATAGGCTGACGGTTTTCCAACTTAAAAACCGTCAGCCTGTTTGCTGCATTAGATATTCACTTTTCAATTCCATTCACTTTCACTGCTGCCTAGCCTAATTTATCATAAACCTCCTGGATGTTAGCAAGCCGTTCCGGGATATGGATAGACTGCGGACAATTTTGCTGGCATTTTCCGCATTTTACACAGTTTTCCATTTTTTTTGATTTTGGCAGTTTTTCTAATTTTTCTTTCCATTTCCCGCCATCTTTTTCTTCTACATA
This sequence comes from uncultured Eubacteriales bacterium, assembly GCA_949299615.1. Lineage (GTDB taxonomy): Bacteria > Bacillota > Clostridia > UBA1381 > UBA9506 > RGIG1666. Next base: position 45,854 of record CASGBM010000017.1, read on the forward strand.
CTTATTGTACAGCCGAAACATTTCTGGAATATCTACTCCCATCGGGCAATCCATACAATACCGGCAGCCGGTGCACGGCACAATATCTTTTTTCCGATATGCCTCTACCGCCTGTGCAATGATTTCATACTCTTTTGGGGAAAGCGGCTGAAAATCAGATAACGTCGCGACATTATCTTTCACCTGCTCCATCGTAGACATTCCGCTCAAAACTGTCATGACATTCGGAAGGCTGGCAGCATAGCGAATTGCCCAAGAAGCAACGCTCTTATCCGGCCGGGCGGCGCGAAACAATTCATTTGCTTTTTCACAGGGATTTGCCAGTGTTCCGCCGCGAACAGGTTCCATGACGATACATGGGATTCCATTTTCTTCTAAAACCTGATATTGCCCCTTGGCATCCTGCATTTCCCAATCCAGATAATTCAGCTGGATTTGCGCCACATCCCAAGGATATTTCTTCACAATTGCCTCCAGCACCTGCGGCGTATCATGAAACGAAAAACCAATTTTCCGGATTTTCCCTTGCTTTCTTAACTCCTGTAAATATTCATATACGCCAAGTTTGATGCATTTTTGAAATTTTTCCGCATTAAGGGCGTGCATTAAATAAAAATCAAAATACTCCACCTGACATTTTTCAAACTGCTCCGTAATTACCCGGCGCATCGCCTCTGGGGTATCCGCCATCCACACAGGATACTTAGTCGTAAGACAATAGCTTTCCCTTGGATATTTTTTCAGTGCCGAACCAATAAAAGACTCGGATTCTCCATCATGATACATGTAAGCGGTATCAAAATAATTTACGCCATGATTATAAGCATAATCTACAATATTTTGCGCCGCCTCACTGTCTATAACCTCTTTTCCCCCATCCTTTCGTGTTGGAAAACGCATGCAGCCAAGCCCTAAAAGCGAAATCATCTGGCCGCTTCCTTTATATGCCTTTTTTAACATAAACCTCTTCTCCTCTCTCATTTACCAAGCAGTCAATTTCATCCATTGATGGTATTTCAAACATGAAATCAAACCGCTTCAGCATATCCTCATCAATTATGTATTCCCGCCTTTGTGAATCCAAAAGCAAACGGTTCCTCTCGAGCAAACGTGCCCGCCGCAGTTTTTCAGGCACATCAAAATAACAAAGCAATGTCAAAATATTACGCGTTTGAAAATACTGCAATGCCCAATTCCTCTCATCTCTTCTCCAAAAACCGCTGTCAATCATCACATCCAAACCGAGCCCAACCAATTGCTCCGCCTGTCCAAATAAAAAGCGCAAGCACTTTTTCTTCACCTCATTATGCCGTTTGCCCAGACAGGAATCAAACAGTGTCAGCATTAAATCGTCACAGGACAGCAGCACAGCCTTCTTTTTCTTTCTCTGTTCTTTTGCAAAATGTGTTTTTCCGCTTGCTATTTTTCCGCACAAAAGCCATACTTTAGCCAACGATTTCACACCTTTCGGAAAAAATACCCGCTTTTTTCAAGCCCACTACAACCAACGGGATCAAAATAAATTGGCTTGCCACTCCCGGCAAGCCATAAACAACGGAACTCATGAAAAAAATTTGAATGGTATAGGTTCCTCCGCTAAAGCCGAGCAGGACCGCATTTGCGATTCCGTTTACCAATCTGCCTGAGACCATCGCCAAAAATAACGACAGCGGCAAATTCCATTTTTTCACACACAACCCGCTTACTACACCGTATGCACCCAGTTCTAAACACATTGCCACAGCAGTCGGAAAAATCGGTGGCCGCCCAAACAGGAAGGTACAAATGAGAGGAACAATAATCCCGCAAAAACCGCCATAGTGCCAGCCGCATAAAATACCGCACAACAGTACAGGAAGGTGCATAGGCAAAAAAATTGTCCCCAGCTGCTGATTGCGCATAAACACCTGCGGCAGCAGTATGCCAAGCGCAATACACACTGCCGCCATAACTAAAGTTTTAATTTGATTTCTCTTCACCTTGGTGCTCCTCCACATGCTTCTCATGGTTTAATATTTGCATAAATTCTTCTCCTGTAATTGTTTCTTTTTCCAATAAATATTCTGCCAGTTCATGTAGTTTGGATATATTCTGCTGTAAAATATCCCGAGCCTTTTGGTGGGCAGATTTAATTAAAGACAAAACCTCAAGGTCTATTTTTTCCGCAGTGCCTGCCGAACAAGCCAAAGCAGATTCTCCGCTGAGGTATTGATTTGTCACTGTTTCTAACGCCATCATATCAAACGCTTCGCTCATTCCAAGCCTGGTAACCATAGAGCGCGCAATTTTTGTTGCCTGCTCAATATCATTTGAAGCGCCGGACGTAAATGTGCCGAATATAATCTCTTCCGCTGCACGACCGCCTGTCAGCGTTGCAATTTTATTAAATGCCTCCTCGCGGCTCATTAAAACACGTTCCCCCTCTTCCACTTGCATGGTATATCCCAACGCGCCGGAAGTACGAGGTATAATCGTAATTTTATGCACAGGCGCAGACTCTGTCTGCATTGCCGCCACCAAGGCGTGACCAATCTCATGGTAAGCTACAATTTGTTTTTCGCGGGAAGAAATGACTGCACTCTTTCGTTGATATCCGGCAATTACAACTTCTATGGATTCTTCCAAATCACTCTGGGATACTGCATCTCGTCCGCACTTTACTGCTCTTAGGGCCGCCTCGTTTATAATATTTGCCAGTTCTGCTCCCGAAGCGCCGGAGGTAGCTCTTGCCAATGCTTGATAATCAATATTTTGCTCTGTAATAATATTTTTGGCATGTACTCTTAAAATAGCTTCTCTTCCCGCCAAGTCCGGCAATTCTACCGGGATTCTCCGGTCAAACCGTCCAGGCCGCAACAATGCTTTATCCAAAGTTTCCGGACGGTTGGTGGCAGCTAAAATCACAACCCCTTTTTTCCCGTCAAAACCATCCATTTCCGTTAATAGCTGGTTAAGCGTTTGCTCACGTTCATCATTGGTCCCTATTGTCCCGTTATCTCTGGATTTTCCTATGGTATCAATTTCATCAATAAAAACAATACATGGCGCCTTTTCCTGCGCCTGCTGGAACAAATCGCGCACCTTTGCCGCACCCATGCCGACAAACATTTCTACAAATTCTGAACCGGATATTGAAAAAAACGGAACATCCGCTTCTCCGGCAACTGCTCGCGCCAAAAGTGTTTTTCCTGTTCCCGGAGGACCCACTAAAAGAGCTCCCTTCGGCAAGGTTGCTCCAATTTTAGTATATTTTTTCGGATCGTGCAAAAAATCCACAATCTCTTTGAGTGCTTCTTTTGCTTCATCTTCTCCGGCAACGTCTGCAAATGTCTTCCCCGTTTGTGCCTGCACATAAATTTTGGCATTGCTTTTACCAAACTGCATCGCATTCGGACCGCCCATCCGTTTTTGCAAAGAACGCATCATCAATTGTCCCAAAAGGAAAAATACAACAATTGGCAACACCCAGCTCAAAATAAAACTGAGCAGCGGTGAATTTTCTTTTGGTATCACTTTTCCAAACTGCGCTCCGGCATCTTTTAATCGGTTCGTCAAGTCCGGATCATCCATGACTCCCGTTACAAATAGATTTTGTCCTTCTTCATCATTTGTTACAAAAGCTATCTGATTGTCCTGCACTTCAACAATTTTAACATTTTTATTTTCAATCTGTGTCAGGAAAAAATCATATTCAACTTGTTGAAATTGATTTTTCGTCATCATTGGAAAAAGCAATGCATTCATAACCATTAAAACAAGTAAGGCAATAATATAAAAATAAATAATCGGTTTTTTAGGTGATTTTATCTTATCCATAAACTAAACCTCCACATCAAAATAATGTGACCCATTTCATATTTTACCGCAGCATATGTTTTATACATTGTTATTTAATGACTGCTGAACAATTCTGAAACGCAGCCGCATAGCGGTTTGTAAGCGTTTCAGAATTGTTTAGGTGCAAGGTTTTTGTGCTTTTTTTGC